>DATCEN010000266.1:0-5099 GCA_036510015.1 Aestuariivirga sp. | reverse complement strand
AATTCGTCCCAAGGCTGTGATGTTTGAAAATGTGAGGGGGATGCTCGACCCTCGGTTTTCGGATTATCGCAATTGGATTTCATTACGTCTGAAAAAGATGGGATATGTGCCTCAATGGAAGCTATTGCAGGCAGCAGATTTTGGTGTTCCGCAGTTGAGGCCACGGGTCTTGCTAGTAGCCATAAAGGGAAGCAATGCATCGCGCTTTTCTTGGCCTGATGGTCAACTAGAACGACCAACTGTGGGCGCGATCTTAAAGGATCTGGTGGCAGAAAATGGCTGGAAAGATGCCGATGCCTGGGTCGATGGAGCTCAGGCAATTGCGCCAACCGTGGTAGGCGGATCGAAAAAACACGGGGGTCCTGATCTTGGTCCAACACGTGCGCGTAAGGCTTGGGCAGAATTGGGAGTGGATGGAATTGGTATTGCAAACGAAGCACCTACGCCGGACTTCAAGGGTATGCCACGTTTGACAGTAAGAATGGTTGCTAGGATTCAAGGATTCCCAGACGATTGGGGTTTTTGGGGAGGGAAGACATCTCGCTACAGGCAGGTTGGAAATGCTTTTCCACCGCCCGTGGCTCAAGCGGTTGGCGCCAAGATTTTGAAAGCTGTCTCACGTCGATATTTGAAGGCTTCCGTTGGCTAGAAACGTCAAAATTTTGCGAAATTTTCCTCCATCAATTGGAGTCGGACATATTGATTACGAGTTGCTGTCAAGATTACAGACTTCGGTTCTGAAAAGTGCAGGAGGGGAGAAGAAGCTCGCGGACACTCTGCCAACTTTGCTACAAGACGCGATTGACTTCGTGCTCGACCCGGTAAGAACGGCACGGAATTCAATTTCGGATCTCGACAATGTTGAGAAAACATTCATCGGCCTTAAAGTTGAGCATTTTTTAAGAGATTTTTTAGATGTGCCAAAAGGTTTGCGCGACCTTATTATCGACGGGGTCGATGTCGACGTTAAAAACACTGTTGGCCGAACATGGACGATACCTCCTGAAACTTATCGTTCGGAAGAGCCATGTCTGCTGATTGCGTTGGCAGACGGTGAAAAAAGATTTTGGCTTGGGTTAATTGTTGCACGCGACGCTTATCTCGGTGCCAAGGAAGGAAACCGAGACGGAAAGCGCGCGATCACCTCAATGGGAATGAAGCACATTCTTTGGCTGGTAGAAGGGAAAGCGCTTCCACCCAGTCGTTGGAATGGAATTGATCTTGGAAGGTTTCGCGATCTACGCAAAGTCAAGGGTGGAACCAAAAGAACAGCGATGTTCTTTTCTGAAAATGTCGGCAAGCCGATGCATAGGATAATTTTGCAGACACTGCTGTTTGATCAACGTGACTACATGAAGCGACTTCGCGGCAATGGTGGCGCTAGAGATGAATTGCGCGAACAATCGTTGGAACTGCTTTCGTCAAAATACGATCGCAAGAAACTTATGGCAGCAGGGTATAAAATCGAGTCACCTGAATACTTTCTCGCAGTTCGAAAGAATTAGGGTTAAATTCACTTGCGGAATATTTACCTCCTTCTGCGCGACTCCCGCGCCGCGCGTCTGGCGGCGATGTCTTCATTAGACGAAGCTTCACCTGAGGCTTGTGCCGCAGCCGAAGGGGCAGGGGCTAAATCGCGGAATTTGTTATTCCAGAATCTGCAATGCGCGTCAGTGCCATTGAGCACATTGGCGCCGAAAATCGCATGCATGTCTTCATCATGCAGCGGGTTCATGATTGCCGATGTCATGCCGTGGCTTGCCGCCATGGCGAGGAAATAACCTGTCAGCGCACGCCTGTTAGGCATGCCGAATGCAATGTTGGAAGCACCGCAAGTGGTGTTCACTTTAAGCTCTTCGCGCAAACGCCGCACCAAGCGAAACACCTGTTGGCCCGCTGTGCCCATGGCGCCAATTGGCATCACCAATGGATCAACCACAATGTCCTCAGGCTTGATGCCAAAATCAGCAGCGCGCTGAACAATCTTTTTAGCCACAGCAAAGCGCACATCTGGGTCTTCGCTGATGCCGGTTTCATCATTAGAAATGGCCACCACAGGAACATTATATTTAGCGATGAGCGGCAAAATGGCCTCAAGCTTTTCTTCTTCGCCCGTGACAGAATTGACCAGCGGGCGCCCCTTTGCCGTCTCCAAGCCTGCCTTCAGCGCTGAGCTCACCGAGCTATCAATGCACAATGGCAGATCGCACATCGATTGCACGATTTCTAACGTCTGGCGCATCAGCGGCGGCTCAGTCTCATTGGGATTGACGGCAGTGACACCGGCATTCACATCCAAAATATGTGCACCAGCGGCAACTTGCGCCAATACGTCTTTGATCACTGTGTCAAAATTGCCCGCCTGCATTTCTGCAGCCAGTTTTTTACGCCCCGTGGGATTAATGCGCTCACCAATCACGGTGAACGGCCGATCAAAGCCAATGATATGGGTGCGCGTGGCTGAGGCAATAAGAGTGTGAGTCATGTTCTATGCTTTCCCGCCCTGAGAGATCAGGGTTTTGATTTTGTCTTGCGTAAACTCTTCTTCCAGCGCGGCCTTAGCGCGATCAGCCTCTAAAGCCAAATCGTCTGAAACCACAACGGCGGGTGAGCGGCGCCAATCTGCCAGATAGGCATCTGAATCGGTTGTACCTGAACGCATGGCGGCCATATCAATGGCCTCCATAAAGCGGTTGTCGAGCATACGCTTTTCCTCGGTGCGGCCCAGTTTAACTGAAACCGCAGAGGGTATATCGCGCCAATATGTGATCACCAGATTCGCCATAATAAAGGCTTATGCCAAGGTTGTCCGCTGCCTGCCACTGCATTCTGCTGCTGGGCAAAAAGCCCCTATGGCTGTTAAGTTATGCCCTTGTTCCGTAGCGCCTGGCGTTCAGCCTCATCCAAGTCCAACAGCTCACGCAGCACGCTGTCTGTGTCTGCGCCCAAATCTGGTGAAGCGGTTTCTGCGCCATTTTGCGAAGCGGAGAATTTGAGTGGATTGGAAACGGTTTTGACTGTTGTGCCGTCGGTATGGGTCACATCTCGCACCAGCCGACGCGCCAACACTTGTTCATGCGCAAAGACCTGATCGAGTGAATTGATCGGGCCGCAAGGCACGGCATCGGCCTCAAGCGCCTGCACCCATTGCGCCGTGCTGCGCGACTTAAAAAAGGGCGCGAGCGCCGGGATCAATTCACCGCGCAATTCCACCCGCCCGCGGTTCGTTGCAAATCTTTTATCTGCACCAATTGTTTCAGCGCCGATCACTTTGCACAGCGCCGCAAATTGCCGATCATTGCCTGCCGCGACGATAATGTGGCCATCGGAAGTTTCAAAAGTTTGATAGGGAACTATGTTGGGGTGTTCATTGCCCATCCGCTTTGGCACTTTGCCACCAATTAAATAATTCATCGCTTGATTGGCCAAAACCGAAACTTGTGAATCAAGAAGTGAAATATCGATATGCTGGCCTTGGCCGGATTTCGCGCGCGCAATTAGTGCGGCTTGAATGCCAATCACAGCATGCAAGCCAGCAAACACATCAGCGAAAGCCACCCCCATTTTAATCGGGCGTCCATCAGGCTCCCCGGTGATGGACATCACACCCGCCATGCCTTGAATCATAAAATCATAGCCCGCACGATTTTTATAAGGGCCAGTCTGGCCAAAGCCAGTGACCGAGCAATAAATCAGGCGCGGGTTCAACTTCTGCAGCGAAGCAAAATCCAAACCATATTTTGCTAAGCCGCCGACTTTATAGTTCTCAACTAGTATATCAGACTTCAGCGCCAAGGCTTTGATAAGATTCGCACCTTCCTTGGTTGATAAATCGATGCAAACGGATTTCTTACCGCGATTAGCGGCGTGAAAATAAGCGGCGTCACCTTCGCTACCCGCGCCGTTTTTGACGAAGGGCGGCCCCCAGCCTCGCGTCTCATCGCCTTCATTCGGCTTTTCAATTTTGATCACTTCAGCGCCCAAATCCGCTAGCATCTGCGTAGCAAATGGGCCAGCCAATACACGTGTAAGATCAAGCACCCGCAAGCCCTGCAGGGGAAACTCACTCATTTCTTAACCTGCCTTTCACGCAAACGCGACGTGCGTAACAAGCCCGCAACCTCAACAATCGGATAGCCTGCCGTCACCACATGCGAATTCACGCGGTGCAAATCACGAATGATGTCGATGAACAACGCACTTTGCCGAAGTGCTCTGGCTTTGTTGGCGAGTGAGGCGGTGAAATGGGTTTCCATCATCGTATTTTCCAATTGTCGGAATTGATCCTTTTGGCCGATCAAATGTTGTGCGGCGGCCACGTCACGCGACATAATAACAGACGCTGCCAAACGAATGTTATTGTGAATGATCAGCGAAAGTTCTGCCAATGCTGCTTTTTCATCTGTATTGAATTTCAGCCCCTCTTTGATCTTCGCACGGATCCGGTCGCTGAGGTTTAAATGAATGATGTCACCAGCGTGTTCTAAGTTGGAGGCATAGAGGGTTACTTCCAAAGCGCGCCTTGCATCGTCTGGCGTCAAATTGCCTTGCGAAACATCATTCACATAACCTTGAATGGCCTGTTGATAGCTGTTCAAACGGGTATCTTGGCCATCAAGTTGCTTGAGCATCTCAAGACTGGAGCTGGCCATCGCCTTGAGCGCAGTTTCAAACATCCGGTCGAGCACCTCGCCCATGCGCGCCAGCTCAATATTGGCATTCGCCAATGCCATTGCTGGTGAGGGGATAACCGTAGGATCAAGATAACGCGGCCTTTGCAATGGGTCTTCCGGCGCAGTTGAATCCGGTATCAAGCGCTTGGTCAATTTAGCCATGATGGTCACAAGCGGTAGAAACAGGATTGCCACGGTAACGTTAAACGCCACATGAAAACCCAGTGCCCACTGCAGCGGGTTGGCTGGCGCTGCAGGCATGAGTGCCAACAGATATTGCGGGAAGGCCAAAAGTATTACAGCAAAAAATGCGCGCGACAATAAATCGCCCAACGGCAAACGACGGGCTTCGGGCGCAAGCCCAAGTGTGGCCATAAACGCAGGCAGGCCACCGCCGCAATTTATGCCCAACAAGAATGGTATGGC
>DATCEN010000265.1:0-4210 GCA_036510015.1 Aestuariivirga sp. | reverse complement strand
GTCGGCAATGTGCGCGCATTTGTTGATGCAGTGAACAAGGCCAAGCCAGCAGGTGCCAAAGGCACCTATGTCAAAAAGATTTCGCTCAGCTCAAGCATGGGGCCTGGCCTCAAGATTGATCTGGCAGCGCTGAACCCAGCGTAACCAAGAATTCTGTACACGGAGCATTTGTTCCGTGTACGGATGGCCGTCAAAGTCCAAAAGGCTTTGCGGCTACCTGTCCAAGATTGCGGGCGCTGGCCTTTAACAAGCCAGCTTAAAATTCCAGCCAGCATGAGATGGGAGTCAAAACGAGTTTTTTCTGCTTTACGCAGAGTTAAGTCGGTTGCGACCTCAACGATCCAAGGGAAACCTTGGGGGCAGGCTTTAAGCTCCGTTTGCGCTTATAGCCGAGAGGCTTTGAGTACAAGCGGTTGGTCCAACCGGTGAAGTGCAATCAAGCACTTGACCAATGAGGAGAAGAGCACGTGGAAAAAGCTGAAAAATCACAGCTCGTCACAAAGCTCAACGCGGCGTTTAAAAGCGCTGGTGTTGTCGTTGTGGCCCACAACAACGGTCTGACTGCGAACCAGGTTCTTGACCTGCGTAACAAGATGGCCGCCGCTGGCGCCACCATTAGGGTGGCGAAGAACAGCCTCGTTAAGCTCGCTCTCGATGGCACCGACGCCAAGGGAATTGCATCATATCTGACCGGCCCAACTATGCTGGCATATGGCGCAGATCCTGTATCGGCTCCGAAGGTTGCTGCGGATTTCGCCAAGACGAACGAAAAGTTCGTAATTCTTGGCGGCGCCCTCGGCCCACAAACCCTCGACGATAAAGGCGTTAAAGCACTTGCATCACTGCCGTCGCTCAATGAGCTGCGCGCTAAGTTGCTCGGCATGATCCAGACTCCAGCCACCCGCATTGCCGGTGTGGTTGCAGCACCTGCTGGTCAGCTGGCAAGGGTGATGAATGCTTATGCCACCAAGGCTGCATAACGAACTGTTTGTCCAATTGTTGTTTTAACCGACTTAATAAAAGTGAGAATGAAAAATGGCTGATCTTGCCAAGATTGTTGAAGAACTTTCCAAATTGACCGTGTTGGAAGCTGCTGAGCTTTCCAAGATGCTCGAGGAAAAGTGGGGCGTTTCTGCTGCTGCTCCTGCCGCTGCTGCTGCAGCTGCCGGCCCAGCTGCCGCTGCCGTTGAAGAAAAGACCGAGTTCACTGTGATGCTTACCGCCGCTGGCGACAAGAAAATCGAAGTGATCAAGGAAGTCCGTGCCATCACTGGCCTCGGTCTGAAGGAAGCCAAAGACCTCGTCGAAGGCGCTCCAAAGGCCGTGAAGGAAGGCGTCAACAAGAAAGACGCAGAAGACATGAAGAAGAAGCTCGAGGCCGTTGGTGCCAAGGTAGAGCTGAAGTAATCACAATTTGGCCATGGGAGGCAGCTACAAGGTTGCCTCCCATCGCAAGTTGGTGCGTTAGTGTTTGAGAGCAGTTCATCAAAAACCTGAGAAATTCAGGTTTTCGGTGAGCTGTTTATGGGCGTCTTAGGGCGTCGGATTTTTAGAAAGTAGCAGGGAAGCACATGTCTGATTCAAAAACCGCCGAGACAAGATCTGTTGCATCACGCAAGCGTATCCGCAAATTCTTTGGAAAAGGTATTGAGGTGGCAGAGATGCCAAACCTCATCGAGGTGCAACGCGAATCTTATGAACAGTTCCTCCAAATGGCGGAACCTGCTGGCGGTCGCAAAACCGAAGGCCTGCAGGCCGTGTTCAAAAGCGTGTTCCCAATCTCTGATTTCCAAGGCCAGTCGGTTTTGGAATTCAAGCGCTATGAATTTGAACAGCCGAAGTTTGATGTGGATGAATGCCAACAACGTGGCATGACCTATGCAGCACCACTGCGCGTGACGTTGCAATTGGTGGTGTTTGAAATTGATCCAGACACCCAAGCCAAATCATTGAAGGACGTTAAAGAGCAAGACGTTTACATGGGCGAAATTCCGCTCATGACCAAGAACGGCACTTTTGTTGTGAATGGCACTGAGCGGGTTATTGTTTCGCAGATGCACCGTTCACCCGGCGTGTTCTTTGATAATGACAAAGGCAAAAGCCATTCATCGGGCAAGATTTTGTTCGCTGCCCGCGTGATCCCATATCGTGGTTCATGGTTAGATTTTGAATTTGATGCCAAGGATTTGATTTTCGCGCGTATCGACCGCCGCCGCAAGCTGCCTGTCACCACGCTGTTTTATGCCTTGGGCATGAGCTCCGAAGAAATTCTGCATTATTTCTACAAGCGTCTCACCTTCACGCAGACCAAAGAAGGCTGGCGTATGCCCTATATGCCTGAGAGCTTCAAAGGCGTGAAGCCAATGGTTGATTTGGTGGATGCTAAAACTGGCAAGGTCGTTGTTGAAGCTGGCAAAAAGATTTCGCCACGTATGGCCCGCAAGATTGCTGAAGATGGCACCAAGGAATTGTTGGTGCGTGATGAAGATCTCTATGGCCGCTATATCGCCGATGAAATGGTTAATGAAAAGACCGGTGAAATTTATGCTGAAGCAGGCGAAGAAATCACCGAAAAGTCTTTGAAGACGCTGAAAGAACTGGGTTTCAAGAGCCTTAACATTTTGGATATCGATCACGTCAACACCGGTGCTTATATCCGCAACACGTTGAAGGCTGATAAATGCGAGAGCTATGAGCAGGCGCTGGTTGAAATTTACCGCGTTATGCGCCCAGGTGAACCGCCAACGCGCGAAGGCGCTGAAGCCTTGTTCAAGGGCCTGTTCTTTGATCAAGAACGTTACGATCTCTCGGCTGTTGGCCGCGTGAAAATGAACATGCGTCTTGAACTGAATGTCGATGACAATGTGCGCGTGCTGCGCAAGGAAGACATTCTGCTGATCGTCAAGACGTTGCATGATTTGCGCGACTCTAAGGGCGAGATTGACGACATTGACAACCTCGGCAACCGCCGCGTTCGCTCGGTTGGTGAGTTGATGGAAAATCAATATCGCCTTGGGTTGGTGCGTATGGAACGCGCGATTAAAGAGCGTTTGTCATCGGTGGATATTGACACCGTGATGCCGCATGATTTGATCAACGCCAAGCCAGCCGCCGCAGCGGTTCGTGAATTCTTCGGCTCGTCACAGCTTTCGCAATTTATGGATCAGACCAATCCGCTGTCAGAAATCACCCATAAGCGCCGCCTCTCGGCGCTTGGCCCAGGTGGTTTGACGCGTGAACGTGCTGGCTTTGAAGTGCGTGACGTGCATCCAACCCATTATGGCCGCATCTGCCCAATTGAAACGCCTGAAGGTCCGAACATCGGTCTGATCAACTCGCTGGCCACTTATGCCCGCGTGAATAAATATGGCTTTATCGAAACGCCATACCGTAAAGTGGTGAAGGGCAAAGTGACCAATGAGGTGAAATATCTCTCGGCCACCGAAGAAGCCAAATATCATATTGCGCAAGCCAATGTGCCTTTGACCAAGGATGACAAGTTCTCTGAAGAACAAGTCATCGTGCGTTATCAAGGTGACGTGTTCCAAGTGGCACCTGAAGCGGTGGATTTTGCTGACGTGTCACCAAAGCAGATCGTATCTGTTGCTGCGGCTCTTATTCCGTTCTTGGAAAACGATGACGCAAACCGCGCCCTCATGGGTTCTAACATGCAACGCCAAGCGGTTCCGCTGGTGCGTTCATCAGCTCCACTGGTGGGCACCGGTATGGAAGCTATCGTGGCGCGTGACTCTGGTGCTGCCATCACGGCGCGCCGTTCTGGTGTGGTTGACCAAGTGGATGCCAAGCGCATTGTTATTCGCGCCACGGAAGAAACTGATCCGACCAAGCCGGGCGTTGATATTTACACCTTGGCTAAGTTCCAACGTTCCAACCAATCGACCTGCATCAACCAGCGTCCGCTGGTGCGTGCTGGTGACCGGGTTGGCGCTGGCGACATTATCGCTGACGGCCCATCAACTGAGTTGGGTGATTTAGCTTTGGGGCAAAACTGCCTGGTGGCCTTCATGCCATGGCAGGGTTACAACTTCGAAGACTCTATTCTGTTGTCTGAGCGCATCGTGAAAGATGACGTGTTCACCTCCATTCACATCGAAGAGTTCGATGTGATGGCGCGTGACACAAAGCTTGGGCCTGAAGAAATCACCCGCGATATTCCAAACGTGGGCGAAGAAAGTCTCAAGAACTTGGA
>DATCEN010000264.1:0-2601 GCA_036510015.1 Aestuariivirga sp. | reverse complement strand
ATCGCCGGATCAAAGGCCCATGCCCAGATGCTGGCGAGCCAAGGCATTATCACCAAGGCTGATGCTTCTGGCATCACCAAAGGGCTGGATGAGATAAAGGCCGAGATTGAAGGCGGAAAGTTTAAGTTTTCGCAGGCGCTTGAAGATATTCACCTTAATATCGAAAACCGTTTGAAGGAATTGATCGGCGATGCCGCTGGCCGATTGCACACGGCGCGTAGCCGTAACGATCAAGTGGCGTTGGATTTTCGGCTGTTCATACGCACCGCGGTCGATGAGCTTTGCGTTCAGGTGAAAGATGTGATGCTGGCGCTGGCTGAAAAAGCTGAAGCCGAGGCCGCAACCATCATGCCCGGCTTTACTCACTTACAAGTGGCTCAGCCGATCACCTTCGGCCATCACCTGCTGGCTTATGTTGAAATGCTGTCGCGTGATTTATCGCGGCTGCAAGATGCGCGCAAACGGATGAACGAAAGCCCGCTGGGTGCAGCAGCACTTGCCGGCACGTCATATCCCATTAACCGCGCCGCCACCGCCAAGGCCTTGGGCTTTGCTGGGCCAACGCGTAATTCAATGGACTCTGTTGCGTCGCGCGATTTTGCGTTGGAAGTTCTGGCCGCTTGTTCGATCTGTGCGATCAACTTGTCACGGCTGGCCGAAGAGATAGTAATTTGGTCGAGCGCGCAGTTCAACTTTGTGAAACTGTCAGATAAATTCACCACAGGCTCTTCCATCATGCCGCAAAAGCGCAATCCGGATGCCGCGGAGTTGATCCGCGCTAAGTCGGGCCGTATTCTGGGCGCTTTCACGGCTTTGAGCATGGTGATGAAGGGCCTGCCGCTGACTTATTCCAAAGACATGCAAGAAGACAAAGAACAGGTCTTTGACGCGCTGGAAAATATGGAATTGGCATTGGCTGCCATGGCCGGCATGGTGCGCGATATGAAGCCCAATCACGCTGCAATGAAAGCTGCCGCTTCAACTGGATTCAGCACCGCCACCGATCTGGCCGATTGGCTTGTGCAGAAATTGAAAATGCCGTTTCGTGATGCCCATCATGTCTCTGGCCGCATTGTGGCACTTGCCGAGAAGAAGAATGTGTTTCTATCGCAGCTCAGCTTAAGCGAACTTCAATCCGTACACGGAGCAATCGACGCCTCGGTGTTCAAAGTTCTTTCGGTCGAAGCGTCGGTAAAATCGCGCATCAGCTTTGGTGGCACCGCGCCCTCAAATGTGAAGCGTGAAGCCAAACGCTGGCTTAAAGTTTTGAAAGTCAAAACCAAATGAAAAAACTTCTTATCCTGGCACTCTGTCTTGGATGTCTCGCGGCCTGCGGTGTGCGCGGTGATCCGGTGGCACCATCGCAAGCTGGAACCGTTGTGAACTAATGCACCATTTCGCTTACAAATCCGGCATTCTTCACGCCGAAGATGTCAATCTCGCTGAGCTTGCCAATGACGTGGGAACCCCTTTTTATTGCTATTCCACAGCAACGATTGAGCGCCACTACAAGGTTTTAGATGAAGCCTTCAAAGGCACCGAACACAGTATTTGTTACGCGGTGAAGGCCAATTCCAACCAAGCGGTAATCAAAACGATGGCAGCTTTGGGTGCTGGCATGGACGTGGTGTCTGAAGGTGAGCTGCGCCGTGCGCTGGCCGCAGGTGTGCCGGCCCGCAAAATCGTGTTCTCCGGCGTGGGCAAAACTGCGCGTGAAATGGCGCTCGCTTTGCGCGAAGGTATTGCCTGTTTCAATGTGGAGTCTGAGCCGGAATTGGAACTGCTCAATGAAGTGGCGGGCCGTGTGGGTCAACGCGCTGCGGTTTCTATTCGCGTCAACCCTGATGTTGATGCCAAAACCCATGCCAAGATCACCACCGGAAAGGCCGACAACAAATTCGGCATTTCATATTTGCGCGCCTCTGAAGTTTATGCGCGTGCCGCCGCCTTGCCCAATCTTGACGTCACTGGCGTGGATATGCATATCGGCAGCCAGATCACTGAGCTGGCGCCCTTTGAACAAGCCTTCAGGCTGATGGCCGAATTGGTGGCGAAGTTGAAATCCGAAGGTCACAATATTCGCCATCTCGATTTGGGCGGCGGCCTTGGAGTGCCTTACCGTGGCACCAATGATGTACCGCCTCATCCTGATGAATATGCCGCCATGGTTAAGCGCACGCTCGGCCATCTTGGCCTCAAATATATGATGGAGCCGGGCCGACTGATTGTTGGCAATGCTGGCATCATGATCACGCGTGTGATCTATGTGAAAGAAAACGAAGGCCGTCATTTCATCATTCAAGATGGTGCGATGAATGATTTGATCCGCCCGACGCTTTATGATGCTTATCATGAAATCATCAGTGTGAATGAGAACCATAACGCGCAGATGTTCGAGGCCGATGTGGTAGGGCCAGTGTGTGAGACGGGTGACTATTTGGCTAAAGGTCGCCGTCTGCCCAAGGTCAAAGAAGGTGATCTTCTCGCAGTGATGACTGCCGGCGCTTACGGTGCTGTGCAGTCTGGCACTTATAACACTCGACCTTTAATTCCTGAGGTTTTGGTTAAGGGCGATAAATGGGCCTTGGTTCGCCCACGCCA
>DATCEN010000263.1:0-2146 GCA_036510015.1 Aestuariivirga sp. | reverse complement strand
GCTCTATTGGGCTTGGTGGCTTTGCCATTCTATTACCGCTTAAAGCCCGCAGCAGGGGCTGGCATATCGGGCCACGTTACCGCCTAGTTGCTTCACGATTGTTTGAATGGGAGTGAGTGGTAATCCTGCTGAGGGGCTCCTATCTTGTGATCAAGAAATAGGAGTTGTCCATGACACGCAAGCAAGTTTTGAAATCATTTGGCCTTTCAATGGCAGCACTTGGCCTTGGTGCTGGATGGGTAAAGGCCGCTGAAACGAGCGCTGAAAAGTTTGAAGTGACCAAGACAGATGCCGAATGGAAGGCCTTGCTCACACCTGCGGCCTATGGCGTTTTGCGCCACGAGGACACCGAGCGCCCGGGCACATCGGCTTTGCTTAATGAGCACCGCAAAGGCGTGTTCAACTGCGCTGGCTGTGACTTGGCGCTTTATGACTCAGAAACGAAATTCGAAAGCGGCACTGGTTGGCCGAGCTTCTTTGATCATCTGCCCGATGCGATCAATACCAAAGATGACACGAGCCTGTTTGGTGATCGCACTGAGGTGCATTGCCGCCGCTGCGGTGGGCATTTGGGCCATGTGTTTGACGATGGACCAAAACCCACCGGCCTGCGCTATTGCATGAATGGCGTGGCGCTGAAATTTGCACCTGCCGCCGCTTAAGACTTCCTCCCCGGAGCGGAAGACTTGACCCAAGTCAGATTTTCCGTTGCAACCCATCCTCTGTGTCAGAGGGTGGGTTTTTTTGTTGATTTTAATTCTGCGTGGCAGGCTTTTCCAAAGCTGGATTATGCCCAAGGGCATAGACCAGCACGATGCCAACTGCTGCACTGCAGGCAAGGAAGATCAGGCTTGCGGTGTTGCCACCAGTTTGATCTTTTAGATAACCAAACACTTGTGGGCCAAAATAGCCACCCAAGTTGCCGATGGAGTTGACTGCTGCGATGCCTGCTGCTGCACCTGCGCCACTTAAGAAAGCGGTTGGCAGTGTCCAGAACACTGGCAGAATTGCAAAGAAGCCCCAAGCGGCGATGCAGATTGCCAGCATTTTCAGCGTCGGATCAGCGATCATTGCAGCAAGTCCAAGCCCCACCAACATGGCGATGAAGGGGATAATGCAATGCCAAACGCGCTCTCCGGTTTTGTCAGAATGGCGGCCCCACAGGATCATGGCAATGCCACCCACCGCATAAGGAATGGCGGTGATGAAGCCAGCTTGCACATTGCTTACGCCGAAATCTTTCACGATCTGCGGCAGGAAGAAGCTCAAGCCATATTGTGGGATGTTCAGCGCCATATAAACGCAGCCCAGCGCAATGACGCGTGGGTCAAGCATAGATTGCAGCCAAGTCATTTTGACAAAGGACTCGCGGTTGGTTGTTTCAGCGTTGAGACGGTTTTGCAGCCAAGCGCGTTCATCAGGTTCAAGCCAAGCTGCTTCTGACGGGCGATCGGTGAGATAATACAGCACAGCAAAGGTCATCAACAGCGCTGGAACAGCTTCGATGATATACATCCATTGCCAGCCATGCAGGCCGCCAACACCTTCTAAATTGAGGATGAAGCCTGATAAAGGTGAGCCTATCACCGTCGAAATCGGAATGGCAAACATGAACAGGCCAACGATGCGGGCGCGGTATGCGCTTGGAAACCACAGCGTTAAAAAGAATATGATGCCGGGGAAGAAACCGGCTTCGGCCACTCCTAATAAAATGCGCACGATGTTGAAACTAAAGCCACCTGTAACAAAGGCCTGTGCGCCAGACACCAACCCCCAAGTGAACATGATGCGGGCAATCCATTTGCGTGCGCCGAATTTGTGTAACGCTAAATTGCTGGGCACTTCAAAGAAGAAGTAAGCGATAAAGAAAATGCCTGCGGCACCGCCGTAAACAGTATCACTGATGCCAATGTCTTTTATCATTGTGGCTTTGGCAAAGCCCACATTCACACGGTCAAGATAGGCGATGAAATAGCAAAACATCAGGAATGGCACGAGATGCCAGCTGACTTTGCTCATGGTTCTTTGTTCGAGTTCCATTGTTGCTCCCTCCCACGGGCAGGCCATTTTGGCCATTATTATGTGTCGGCTCTTAAGAGCCGCTCTGTTATTTGGCGGCTGTCATCAACCGCACGGGAGGCATCCT
>DATCEN010000262.1:0-6162 GCA_036510015.1 Aestuariivirga sp. | reverse complement strand
CCCGCTTTCATCAAATTATCATCGTCAAAAGCAAAAACCGCCGGATTGCTCCAGCGGTTTTGAAATCTTAAGCTATGCAGGCAGCTTACATGCCGCCAGTGCCGCCGCCGAAGCGCTTGGGCTTTTCAATCTTCTTTGGGGGTGGCAACAGGCCTTCGCGCTGCAACTTCTTGCGGGCCAGTTTACGGGCGCGGCGAATGGCTTCAGCAGCCTCACGGGCCTTCTTTTCTGATGGCTTTTCAAATGCGCCACGCAATTTCATTTCACGGAAGATGCCTTCACGTTGCATCTTCTTTTTCAGCACCTTCAGGGCCTGATCGACATTGTTGTCACGAACGATAACTTGCAAGCGAACCTCGAATTTTGAAGCGGTTAAAATATTAAAGGGCCGTTTTGCGGCCCGAAAGTTGGCGCGTCCTAACACACAGTGCACGTCCCGGCAAGCCGATTCCGGTTTGCAGGTGAGGATTTGCCCAAATTCGAAAGTCAGGCCTGTCGAGGGCTGATCTTATTGAAATGTCCCATTTTCCGCGCAGGCCTGGCTTCTGCCTTGCCATAAAGGTGCAAGCCAACTTGTGGCAATGCGGCCAATGTGGCCCAAGCATTTGATTCATCGCCCAAAAGATTGGTCATTACCACATCCGAGTGGCGCAAAGTTGAACCCAAGGGCCAACCCGCAACGCAGCGCATATGTTGTTCAAACTGGCTGACCACACAGGCATCCATCGTCCAATGACCAGAGTTATGCACACGTGGCGCAATCTCATTCACATAGATCACATCTTCACCAACGAAAAGCTCAACCGCCATCACGCCCACATAATCCAAGGCCTCGGCCATACGGCTTGCCACAAACACCGCTTCGGTGCTGAGCATTTTGTCAATCTGTGCAGGCACAGTGGAGGTGTGGAGAATGTGGTTGCGGTGCAGATTCTCCGGCACATCATAAGCGACAAATTGGCCATCAGCACCGCGCGCGCAAATGACTGAGATTTCCTTTTCAAAGCGCACGAAGCTCTCGAGAATGGCGCTTTGGCCATGCATCGCAGCAAAGGCGTGCGCGAGATCGTCTGGGTTGGAAATGCGTGCTTGGCCCTTGCCGTCATAACCCATACGCGTGGTTTTAAGAATGGCGGGCAGACCCACATCCTTGGCTGCGGTGCGTAACTCGTCCATAGAATTCACTGCACGAAATTCCGCAGTTAATGCACCCAGGTCTCGCGCCAAGGATTTTTCTTTGATCCGGTCTTGCGACACCGCCAAAGCTTTCGATCCTGGCCGCACTGGCTTTAACTTTTCCAGAAATTCAACCGCCGCAACCGGCACATTTTCAAACTCATAGGTGATCGCATCAACTTCGGCGGCAAATTCGAGTAACGCATTTTGATCATCATAACGTGCCACAATATGTGAGGCGCAAACCTGAAACGCCGGGCTATCATGCTCTGGCGCAAAAATACGGCACTTCAGCCCCAGCCGTGCGGCAGCTAATGCCAACATGCGCGCCAGTTGGCCGCCACCCAGAATGCCGATGGTTGAACCCGGTGGAAGCGCCTGCATCAGGCCTCTTCCTTCGGTGCAAGCGCAACTGCGGCTGCCTGCTTGGCGTTCCATTCCTCAACCCGCTTAGCCAATGCTTCATCCTGCAATGCCAAAACGCGCGCCGCTAATAAAGCTGCATTGATAGCGCCAGGTTTACCAATGGCCAAAGTGCCCACTGGAATTCCGCCAGGCATTTGAACAATAGAGAGCAGGGAGTCTTGCCCCGACAAGGCTTTTGATTCCACCGGCACACCAAACACTGGCAACGTGGTGAGAGAGGCCGTCATTCCCGGCAAATGTGCAGCGCCGCCCGCACCTGCAATAATCACTTTGAAACCTGCGGCTTTGGCACCCTTGGCGAATTCATACATACGTTCGGGTGTGCGGTGCGCCGATACAATCTTGGCCTCGTGGGAAACACCAAGCGACTCTAAGGTTTCTGCGGCATGTTTCATGGTGGCCCAGTCAGATTGGCTGCCCATAATGATGGCGACTTGTGGTTTCAATGGGTTAGTCCTTTATGCAATAATATCTGGCAATAGCATGTTTTCAATTTGGGCAATCTTGTCTTTGATGCCTAGCTTCATCTTCTTAAGTCTCTGAAGTTGCAATGGGTCTGCCTTGCCGGAGAGTTCAAAGACTCTGATCGCATCGTCTAAATCACGATGCTGTTCGAAAAGCCCATGCAATTTATTGCGCAGTTGAACGTCTTGCAGCGTGTCCATGCAAATAAGTTAACCCTGCTGGTTGATGGCCTGTGAATATCTGCTCTAACCATACGTTTCCTATTCGACAAGAGGCTTGTTCTATGTCATCTTTCTGTCATCGCGTTTTGTCGTGATTTGCTTGAGTTCTAATGTGTCCTTTGAAGGAGATTGGAATGAGCCTTAAGAACCACTTGAATGAATTGGTTTTGAAACACCATGCCTTGGAAAAAGAGCTGGCCGATGCATTAGGGCATCCTGGCGTTACTGATTCCATTGTTGCTGAGATCAAGAGGCGAAAGCTTCGGGTGAAAGACGAGATCAGCAAGATCGAAAAAGACTTGGCTATTGCCGCTTAAACGTCAAGTTTTCGGCTGAAGTAAGTCCCAGTGGTTGCCGTAAAGGTCTTCAAAAACCGCTACGGTTCCGTATGGTTCATGGCGTGGCGTTTCAAGGAATTTGACGCCAGCTTTGAGCATAGATTTTTGCTCATTCTGAAAGTCATCGGTGTGAAGAAAAAATGCAACGCGGCCTCCTGCCGCTTTGTCGATGAATGTTGATTGCTCATGGCTTGCAGCTTTGGCCAGAAGGAAGCGTGCACCTGAGGATGTGTCTGGGCCAACCACAACCCAGCGCTTGCCACCGCCCATTTCGGTATCGTCAAACAGCTTGAAGCCCAATCCGTTTTGAAACCATGTGATGGCTTCGGCATATTCCCGCACAAGATAGGTGATGAGTGCAATGTGTTTGGCCATTCTGAGTCACACAGCGGGAATTCAAGTAGTAATTTCTTCTTTCAGTCTCAAAAGAGGGTAGTACTCGATCAGTCCGACGGTCACACACCCCGGAATACGGTGGAGGCAACTGTGTACATGATGCTTCTGTGAGAAGCATTTATTCCGCTCAGCCAGTGCATTTTTGGTGAAAGACTGACTCCTTCCGACCCAGTTGCAATTGATATTCTTTCGAATGTTTGGATCGCGAGCAAGCGCTGTCCCGCTGAATGAGACAATTGCAACTAGGGCAATGATTTTCCTATTCATTAGTTCTCTCCCTACGAAAACTCTGGATTTAAAGCAGTCGAGTGTCTTTGCAAGAATGACTTTAGTTCAACATTTTCTTGAGGTACACCCCCGCAGCCTTTGCATCCTTTTCCTCAAAGCCATGAGTAATAAATGCGCCGGAAAATTCGGCTCGCTTGAGCAGCGCCGCGAATGCTTTGAGATCAACCGCACCTTGGCCGGGCGGCACAACATGGCCACTTGCATCGATATCCTTGGCATGAGCCAAAACCACATCAGTGCCTAACAAATCAAAAGCCTCAGCCATGATCTCATGCTGGCGTGACAAGCCGTCTTGCCCAATCAAATTTGCTGCATCGAGAATGATTTTGAGATAGGGCGCGCGCACTTGATCCAATAAGGCTCGCGCCACTTTTGCATCACGCACCACGTTGCCGGGTTCTGGTTCAATCGCGAGTGTTAGGCCTTCAGCAAGCGAAAGTGCGGCATCTAATTCAGTGCGAAAATCGCACCACGCTTCGGGTGAATGATTGTCGGCGTGATGTGCCCACATATTGTTTTTATCGCGCGAACCGCTGCACAGCGTAACAACACCAATGCCCATCAGTTTTGCGGCCCGCACAACATTGGTAAATTTCGCGCGTTGGGCTTTGCGGTAAGCCGCATCGGGGTGCACCATATTGTAAGTGCCTGAGAGGGCAACAAGCGCCACACCATGCTTGGCGGCATCGGCCTTGGCCTGTAACATCACATCTTCAGGCAATGAAGCAGGCAGACTTTCCAACCCAAGAGAAGATAAATTCAACTGCGCCGCAGAAAATCCATCAGCTTGAGCGGCAGCAAAAACCGCCTCACCTTTGGCTGCATAAGTACGTGAGAAAATACCAGCCAGCATTAAACTGGCCCACTCACATCTTTCAGCGCCACCGGCTTGTTGGTTCGCACCGATTGCGCAATGGCCACCATGGCGCGAATGGAAGCAAGCCCGTCTTCGATAAATGCCCCACGTGAAACAGCGCCATTCAAAACCACATCCGCAAAGCCTTCAATCTGGCGGCGATAAAAATGGCCGTCTGCACCTAATACGCGTGAGGTTGTGGCAGTGGCCTCGCGAAAAATATCGACTTCACTGGATTTGTAATACCACGGATTAAAAATCTTCGCAGCAACACTGCCGTTCTGGCCATAGAGTTGAAAGCCCTCATGCCAATCACCTCTGATTGCCACTGTGAGATCAAGATGGCCCAAGCCACCGTGTTCAAATTCCACATCCACAAACCAACACATAGCGCCAAAGCGCTCAGCCAAACGCGCATTCACCGCAGTAATCGGCCCGCCGAGAAAGCGCGCGAGGTCAACCAAATGGCTGCCATGGGCGAGCATATTATAGCGTTGCAAATCGGCCTTGGGGTTGCCCGTTGGTTTCAGCGCATTGGCACCTCGCATTGCTAAGGGCTGCACCGCGTCAGTCATCGTATAGCGATGCGTTGAATCGCAATACCAAGCCTTGAGCGCCAAAAGTTGGCCCATTTCCTTGGTTACAAAATCATGCGCCGCTTCAATGCCAGCATCAAAGCGCAACATGTGACCAACTTGCAAAATGAGTCCGCTTTTCTTCACATCTTTGGCTAGTTCCTCCACCTCTTCAACTGAAAGCCCAATGGGCTTTTCACAAAACACATGCTTGCCCGCAGCCAAAGCTTTACGCGCGGCGGGTACATGGAAGGCATCTGACGTGGCAATGATAATCGCCTTGATATCGTCATTGGCCAACATCGCATCAAAATCAGTGTAGATTTTTTCAGCATCATAGAACGCGCCGAAATGTTTGGCCAAAGCCTCATCCCTGTCACAGACTGCGGCAAGACGTGTGTTGCGCCCCTTTTGTACGGATTCTAAATGCGCAAACTGCGCGATGGGCCCGCAGCCAAGCAGACCAATGGGAAGTGTGACGTCATCTTTTTTTAAAGGCATGAATTGAACACTAACATCTATACACGCTCAGTTAAACGATCTTTGAAATCTTGGCCATTTGATTGCTAACTATAGGCATGGTAATTCAAGGCAGAATCCTCACACCACAATCACCTAAGGCGCGCATTTGACCAACCCAAAGACAGCACTCGTTTCCGCGCCCGAATTTATCTCAGCTATGGGCCAGCATGTATCTTCAGTTTGCGTGATCACCACCGTTTTTGAGGGAAAGCGCCATGGCCTCACTGCAACGGCGATGAGTTCGGTTTGCGCCGCACCGCCTCGTTTGCTGGTGTGTGTGAACAAGTCCGGCATGAGCCATGAAATGCTGGGCAAATCCAATATGTTCTGCGTGAATGTTCTGTCAGAACATCAAGATAAAATTGCCAAAGGCTTTGCCGGCCTATTGGGCAAAGCGTTTGACCGTTTTTCGCTGGGTGAGTGGAATAAATTGGTGACTGGTGCTCCCGTATTGGCAGGAGCGACGGCGGCATTTGATTGCCGCCTTGTACAAATGATTGACCAGTTCAGCCACAGTATCATGATTGGTGAGGTGGTGGCTGTTGCGAGTAAATCTCAAGACCCACTTCTTTATGGAGCGCGTAAATTTCGCAGCTTGCGAAAAGACAGTGCCGAGACAGCGGCAAAGACCGAGGACCTTCTGCTCGATTAAGACGCTGGAATTTCAATAAAGCTGGCGAATTTGTCACCGCTCAGAGTGGCTTCCCACACCATGCCAAGTTGTGGCTTGGGCAGCGCAAATTCAGCAATATTTCCGCTGCGTGTGAAAATTATGGCTAACCGTCCGGCCTGTGTGGCTGAACCAAGTGCCAAGCTAAGACTACTGACATCCTCATCCTGCCACTCTTGCTGCAATAATTCCTGGCCGTCTGGTGAGAGCCACACAATATCGCGCACTG
>DATCEN010000261.1:0-2248 GCA_036510015.1 Aestuariivirga sp. | reverse complement strand
TCAATGGCTTTTGGGTTGGGCCCGATGAAAACGACGCCAGCAGCTTCACAAGCGGCGGAGAAGGCAGCCTTCTCAGAGAGAAATCCATAGCCTGGATGAATGGCCTCAGCGCCAGTGGCCTTGGCCGCGGCAATGATCTTGTCGATCACGAGGTAACTTTGCGCCGATGGGGCAGGGCCGATGTGAACCGCTTCATCTGCCATCTTCACATGCAAAGCATTTTTGTCTGCATCCGAATAAACCGCAACGGTGACAATGCCCATCTTCCGGGCGGTCTTGATCACGCGGCAAGCAATTTCACCCCGATTGGCAATGAGGATTTTAGTGAACATGAGAAAGTTCCAAACAATAGGAAACTTTGGCTGCATCAGTCAATTCACCCTTCCCCCATTGGGGGAAGGTGGCGCGAAGCGACGGATGAGGGTCTTCGACCACGTTCGGGAGCCGAATGATAAAATTATGAGTTCCCGGCAAGACCCTCATCCGCCCTACGGGCACCTTCTCCCAGCGGAAGAAGAGTGCTTGTCTTATGTTTGTGAAAGTCACAGCGGAATCGTGTCGTGTTTTTTCCACGCCACTTCCACTTTTTTCTTTCTGAGTGCTGCAAAAGCCCGCGCTATTCTTTTGCGTGATGTGCTCGGCTGAATCACATCATCAATGAAACCCCGCTCTGCCGCCACGAACGGATTGGCAAATCGCGCCTCATATTCCTTAGTGCGAGCAGCGATCTTCTCGGCGTCACCCAATTCGCTGCGATAGAGAATTTCAACAGCTCCCTTGGCACCCATCACGGCAATCTCTGCCGTTGGCCAAGCATAATTCACGTCTGCGCCAATGTGCTTGGACGCCATCACATCATAGGCCCCGCCATAAGCCTTGCGCGTAATTAATGTCACCATCGGCACAGTGGCTTGAGCATAAGCAAACAATAGTTTTGCGCCGTGCTTGATCACGCCGCCGTATTCCTGCGCCGTACCGGGCAGAAAGCCTGGCACATCCACTAAGGTCAAAATCGGAATGTTAAAGGCATCGCAGAAACGCACAAAACGCGCGGCCTTGCGCGCACTATCAATATCCAACACGCCCGCCATATGCAGCGGCTGGTTGGCAACAACGCCAATGCTCTCGCCTTCCATACGGATGAATCCCGTGATTATGTTGCGCGCGAAGGCTTCGCCAATCTCGAAGAAGTCTCCCTCATCGGCCAATGCTAAAACCAGTTCCTTCATGTCATATGGTTTGGCAGCACTGTCCGGAATGAGACTGTCAAGGCGCGTGTCAATGTTTTCCGTATCGCCGTGGAAGGCGCGCGATGGTGGGGCTTCACGATTGGACAGCGGCAGAAAATCAAACAGCCGCCGCATCTGTTCCAAGGTTTCAATGTCATTGTCATAAGCGCCGTCCGCCACGGATGATTTCGTGGTGTGGGTTGTTGCCCCACCTAATTCTTCGGCAGTGACCACTTCATTGGTGACAGCTTTCACCACATCAGGGCCGGTGACAAACATGTAAGAGGTGTCGCGCACCATGAAGATGAAGTCCGTCATCGCCGGTGAATAAACCGCACCACCTGCACATGGCCCCATGATGACGGATATTTGCGGCACAACGCCAGAAGCCAACGCATTGCGGTGGAACACTTCGGCATAACCAGCGAGTGAAGCCACACCTTCTTGAATGCGCGCGCCGCCTGAATCATTGAGGCCAATGATCGGCGCACCCATCTTCACGGCCATATCCATGATCTTGCAAATTTTCTGCGCATGGGTTTCAGACAGTGAACCGCCGAGCACGGTGAAATCTTGCGCGAACACACACACCATGCGGCCATTGATGGTGCCCCAACCAATCACCACGCCATCGCCAGCGATCTTTTGTTTGTCCATGCCAAATTCAGTGGAACGATGTGTGACGAACATATCGTATTCTTCAAAGCTGCCAGCATCCATCAACACAGTGATACGCTCGCGCGCCGTCAACTTGCCTTTATCGTGCTGTGCCTTGATGCGGGCTTCGCCGCCACCACTGCGCGCCTCTTCACGGCGGCGCTCCAATTCGTTCAGTATGTGTTCCACGGTTTTCTTCCCACGGTTTTTGTTTTATGCGGTCTTATAATTCTTTCATCAGTGCTTACTGATCTTGGCCAAGGAAATGGCCGTGTCTAGCCCATTTATTCCGTCCAGAGCATCAACCAAAAAGCGGTTGAGCAAATCAACATCAGTTTGGCCCAGCTGCTGTTCATCGCCCA
>DATCEN010000260.1:0-2231 GCA_036510015.1 Aestuariivirga sp. | reverse complement strand
ATAAAGGGCTTCACCACCAGTTACGGCCAAAAACACACCGCCCACAACAAGCAGGGCAAGGCCCGGCTCATCAATCAACATGCGTATGCCATACATTGGGTTGAATGAATAAAAGATGGCAGGTGCATCAAACAGATGGATGGCCCCCATAAGGCCAATGACAATGAACCAGACAAATGTTATCGGCGCAAAAAACTTCGCTACGCTTCCAGTGCCTTTATATTGGAACAGAAATAATACGATCAGAATGAGCAACGTCATCGGCACAACATAGGGGGTGAACAAGTCGGGGTTGATGACCTCAAGGCCTTCAACCGCTGAGATAACGGAGATTGCAGGCGTTATCATTGCATCGCCGAAGAAAAAGGCCGCACCAATAATGCCTAACCACAAGATGATGCCACCTCTTTTGTTCAACAGTTTTTCAACCAGTACAACTTCTGACAGAATGCCGCCTTCACCATGATTGTCGGCGCGCATGATGATGATCACATATTTGATGGTGACGATGAGGATCAACGCCCAAAGCAACAGTGACACCACACCATAGGTGGCCATGGACAGATTAGCGCCGCCGCTGATCACTGGCTTCAAGGCTTCGCGCATGGTGTAGATTGGGCTGGTACCGATATCGCCGAACACCACGCCGATGGATGCGAAAGCTAATTTAAAATTGATTTTTGAAAGCGATGAAGTCGGTCGTAGAACGTCGCTCATTTGGCAATATTGCCTTTCATGAATGGCAAACCGTTGCTGCTGTCAGGGAGCTGCAATTACCGCGCGGCATTGAGCAGGTAGGCCCGACAGAGTCAAGGGGGGCACGGGCTTTGGCTTGGGCGCATTAGGCGGAAGTGGTGGTGGCTTTTTGTGCACCCAAGGTGCATCCGACATCCAATAGTCCAGCTCTTTGCCACAACCTGTGCCGTCTTCAGGCCTTGGTGCACCTTGTGGTTTGCAAGTTGTCATGCCCTCAGGGCATTTGATACGGATGTGAAAATGAAAAGTGTGGCCATACAGAGGGCGCACTTTTGCAAGCCATGCGCCTTGGCCGCCTGCCCATTTGCATAATTGACGTTTGATTGGCGGGTGAACGAAGATGCGCTCAACGCGGGGGTCACTGGCTACTGTCTTGATTAACTCTGCGCGGCTTTCGGTCCAAGCGTCAGTATTCAGCTGGCGGTGATCTATCACCATTTCCTGCGGCACCATTGTTTCACGCTCTGAGGCGGTCAGCGTATAGCTGGGCATGGGCGTGAACCATACGTCGGCATCTAATCCAATTTGGTGGCTGGCGTGGCCAGACAGCATTGGTCCGCCGCGTGGTTGGGCCATGTCGCCAACCAGAAAGCCGTTCCAGCCCGCCTTGGCTTTTGCCTCGGCAGATATTTGTTCAAGAAAGCTGATCATTTGAGGCGTGGCCCAATTGCGATTGCGCGAAGGGCGCATCACTTGCCAGGTTTCACCGGTCATCGGTAGTTGGTGCGCACCAGCCATACAGCCAAGAGCATAAGTGCCAATGGCAGCTGACGGCAAATCAGCTTCTTTGGTTTGAATGCCAAACAAACGGCGCGCCGAAATTTTATTAATATCTTCGCCGGGTAATAATTTTCGCGCAATAAATGAGCCAAGCGGGCTGTCTTCTTTAGCGGGATCTGCCGTACTGGCATCTTGAGCCTGGGCTGTAGCGTTGAGCGTGAACAGCACTGCTAGGCCGAGCAGAAAAGCAATACCGATTGAGCGCCAGCTATTTTTTACGGAAAGCATCAAGTGAAACTACCTTTGGTTTATCAGCCTCGACATCATCAGAAGCAATAGGTTCGGCGTCGACAGCGGGGCTTTCTTCGGATGGGCCTGCTGAGGGCGTTTCGCTTTTGGGAACTTTGGATTTCAATTTGGTCGGCTTCGTATTCACCTCAGTTGCGGCCACGGCCTCTTCATCCATCTTGACTTCAAACTGCAGGCCAAATTGCACATATGGATCAAGGAAACCTTTCACAGCCGCAAACGGTACAAACAGCTTTTCTTGAATGTTGTCGAACGAGAGTTCGACCTGAAAGCGATCCTCGAAGATCAGCAAATTGTAGAATTGATGTTGTAGGACAATGGTCATTTCACGCGGATATTTCGCAGAAAGACGTTCACCAATGGAAACGCCGGGATAGCGTGTGTCAAATTGAATAAAAAAGTGATGATCGCCGGGCAGGCCCGATTTTTGAACATGGCGCAGCGCA
>DATCEN010000259.1:0-5173 GCA_036510015.1 Aestuariivirga sp. | reverse complement strand
TGCCTAAATCGTTGCTGCGGCAACTGCAAGGCGCGCCAGAGCGGGAAGCGACTTGGCACCAGTGCGCTTCATGATGGAGGCGCGGTGATTTTCCACAGTCCGCTGGCTTATGCCGAGATCCGCGGCAATATTTTTACTGGGATGTCCTTCCAATACCATATTCATAATCTCGCGCTGTCGCTGGGTAATTCCTCCCATTTTGCGCAGAGCGTCTTCACGTCTGGCCTCTCGCTTGCCGTGATCACGCGATAATTCAAGAGCGCGATTCACGCAGATCAAAAGTTCGCCAGAACCCACTGGCTTTTCCAAGAAGTCGATAGCACCTGACTTCATCGATTGCACCGCAAGGGGAACGTCACATCTGCCAGTGATCATAATCGAAGGGATATCACTTCCCATTCCTTCTAACTTCTGGATGAGTTGCAATCCACTCATGCCCGGCAGGCCGGCATCGATGAGAAGGCAAGCATTGTCATTTGGCCTGAATGAAGTCAGAAAAGACTCAGCGTTTGAAAATGTTTCAACCGAATGCCCCGCCTCAGTCAACAGATCATCCATCGTTGAGCGGACTAATTCGTTGTCATCAATGACATATATCGTGGGCACCTTTATTGGTAGCAATGGTTGCTTGTTGCGTTCGGTTGGAGACCTGAGCGCCAAGAGCCTATTAATGACGCGCGCCAGTTCAGCAGTTCGAACCGGTTTGTTCACACGCACACACTTGTTCAAGGAAATATCCCTCAGCACTTCGGCAGTTATCTCTCCCGTGAGGACAATTGTCGGGGGCTCATAGTTGATCTCTTTCCAAATCTTCGATCTCGCTTCTAACCCATTTAGACCATCGGGAAGGTTGAAGTCTGTCAGGATCAGATCAGGTTTTATTTTCTGCGTTCTGACGACAGTTACGGCTTCACTGGCTGTGCGAGCTATTACAACTTGATAGCCCTCCTGCAACAGGAGATCGCTCAGTTGGTCGCTGACCACGGAATCGTCTTCAATGACGAGGACTGTATCACCTCTGGCAGGTATGGCTCCTGAACTATCTTCAAGTTTCTTTGGATTACTTATTGAGGTCGACGCAGGCACATTTGCAGCTATCGGCGTTTCTACGATGAAGGTTGATCCCTTACCCAGTCGCGAACGGACTTTAACGGCGTGTTCCAGCAGATTTCCCATGCGCCTCACGATAGAGAGACCCAAGCCTAGTCCCAGGCTTCTTTCGTGCACGGAGTTATCGAGTTGATGATACTCTTCAAAAATTGCTTCCAATTCGGTTTCTGGGATGCCTTTGCCAGTATCCCAAACTTCGATCCTGAGAGTTCTTCCTTGTTTACGGCAGCCGAGTAAAACCTTGCCACTGTTGGTATATTTCAAGGCATTTGACAGCAAATTTCTGATCATCATCTCGAGCAGATGCGGATCACTCGTGATGGGATGCCGACAGCCAACAACACGCAACGACAGCCCTTGAGCCTGCGCAATTTCTGAAAACTCATCGCGCAGACGATCAAGCATGCCGTTCATGGGAAACGACAACAACTCCGTGTGCATTGTGCCAGACTCGATTTGGTTGATGTCGAGGAATGTGTCGAGCATGCCAGACATCGTTACCAAGGTTTCTTCAAAACGCCGAACCAGTTTGTCTCCGGCATTACCGTAGGCGGCTTTGGCCATCATCCCCTGAATCAATGTGAGAGACTGAAGCGGCTGGCGCAGATCATGGCTCGCCGCAGAAAGAAATCGTGACTTGGCCGTATTCTCCGATTGCGCTTGCTGTTTAGCAACTTTCAAAGCTTCACGGGCCTGCTTGCGATCCGTGGTGTCAACGAAAGTAATTACAATACCCTCAACGTTGCCGGTTTGGGTGCGGTAAGGAAGCACGTGACGGCTATGCCATGTTCCATTAGGGGCCTGTATTTCGCATTCGACCGGCTTTAATGTTGTGAGCACATAGAGTGCATCTGCAACCAACCCAACATCATGGGCAAGCGACGCCAAGCTGACAAGAGGTTTACCAATATCACTTGGCATGATATTGTAAAGTCCACTCGTCACCGATGTGAAGAAGCGGATATTGAGTTCGCGGTCCAGAAATAATGTCGCAACATTTGTGCTTTCAAGTATGCTTTGAAGATTATCTGACATGCTGCGCTGCCGCTTGAGCGACTGCTGAAGTTGAGCATTCGCCTGCGCAAGTTCTTCATTAATTGACTGAAGTTTTTCTATTGACGTCATCAACCCGGCGTTGGCTGGCTTTGATAGATCTTTGGCAGCCCTTTGATCCGCGCCAGCTTTGCCAATGCCGCGTGCCTCACTCCTGCAGTGAGCACGATCTGTTTGGAGTGTATCGCCGATTTCTCTGCCGGGCTTGAACGAAATTAGTTCCAATTTTAACTGCTCCCTGTGGCGGGAAAATGCCTCAAATCACCATTCTGAACAGTGTCTACTTCAGCGCCATCTATGAAACATATGATGTTCAACTCCACGATTGATGGAGCTGGTAAACATTTTCCCATATCATTAAACGTCGGAACGAAATTAAGGTTCCTTGCGATGGAACCGGATTGGTGAATGACCCTTCAATTCAAAGGCTATTCATGGACTTACACAGAGCTAAAATATAATTCAGGTTATCTTGGAGTGACGTGTGATGAGGGCCTGAGCATCTTGTTGAATCTGCTTGAGGTGCTCCTCGCTGCGAAAGCTTTCTGCGTAAATCTTATAGACATCTTCGGTCCCCGACGGCCGCGCGGCAAACCAGCCATTTTTAGCGATCACCTTGATTCCACCAATCGGTTCATTGTTGCCGGGCGCGCGTGTCAATTTCGTTTCGATCGGCTCTCCGGCCAGACCTTTCGTATCGATTTTGGCGGGATCAAATGCTGCAAGCTTTGCCTTCTGCTCACGCGTGGCTGGCGCATCAATCCTTTCATAAAAAGATTTGCCCATGTCTTGCGTGGCTGACTCATAAAACTGATTTGGATCATGGCCGGTTCGCGCGGTCATTTCTGCCGCGAGCAGACCCATAATCAGGCCGTCCTTGTCTGTGGTCCAGACGCTTCCATTGCGCCGCAGAAATGAAGCACCCGCACTTTCCTCGCCGCCGAACGCCAGCGAGCCATCGATCAGGCCACTGCTGAACCATTTGAAGCCCACGGGCACTTCGATGAGCTTGCGTCCCAGCTTCGCCACCACGCGATCAATCATACTGCTGGAGACAATGGTCTTGCCGATGGCACTGTTCTTGCGCCACTCAGGCCGGTTCGCGCACAGATAGCAAATTGCTGCCGCAAGAAAGTAATTCGGATTCATGAGCCCGCCCGATGGGCAAACGATTCCATGCCGATCAGCGTCGGTGTCGTTTGCAAAAGCGATGTCAAATTTATCCCGCAAGGCGATCAGCCGTGTCATCGCATAGCGCGACGAGCAGTCCATTCTGATCTTTCCATCCCAATCTACGGTCATAAACCGAAACGTTGGATCAATGGCATCATTCACCACGGTGGCTGCGATCTTGTAGCGTTCGATGATCGGCTGCCAATACTGAACGGCAGCACCGCCCAACGGGTCGATCCCAATGCGCACGCCCGCGCTGCGGATCGCTTCCATATCGACGACATTCACCAGATCGGCGACATAGGGCGTAATATAGTCATGCTCATGAATGCACGCTGCCTTGCGGGCGCGCGCATAAGGGATACGCAAGACGCCATCGAGTTTCTTGACCAGTAATTCATTCGCGGCTTTCTCGATCCAGTCTGTTACGTCAATATCTGCGGGGCCGCCATTGGCTGGGTTGTATTTGAAGCCGCCTTCGTCGGGCGGATTATGCGATGGGCTGATCACGATCCCATCTGCGAGGCCGGTCTTTCGGCCAAGATTGTACGACAGGATCGCGTGGGAAATCACTGGCGTTGGCGTATAGCCGCCATGCGCGTCGATCATCGTTTCCACGCCATTGGCCGCAAGCACTTCAATTGCGGTGGCGAAAGCGGACTCTGACAGCGCGTGAGTATCCATGCCCAGGAAAAGTGGCCCGTCGATGCGGGCGTGACGCCGGTAGAGGCAGACTGCCTGGGTGATCGCCAGAATATGTGCTTCATTGAATGCGGCAGCAAAGGCTGAACCGCGGTGGCCCGACGTGCCAAATTTGACTCGCTGCGAAACAATCGCCGGGTCGGGAACCAGCGTGAAATAAGCTGTTACCAAACGGGGAACATTGACCAACAACGAGGCTGGGGCCGGTTTACCGGCAAGCGGGTTTATGTGTTCTGACATTTTAATCTCCTGATGAGCCAAGAATGAGCAGCACGCGGTGCGTGGCACCGTCGTCCACTAAAGGCACAAGGGCTTCATTGCCCCGCGCCAAAACTTCGTCGTCGAGCGTGATTGAAACAACACCACGACAGACGCCCTGCGGGTTTTCAACCTTGATCTCATAGCGTGCAGAGCCATGACGGAAGACGATTTCAAAGCCGGGCCAATTGCGCGGAATGCATGGATCAAGCGCAAGATTCTCGCCTCGCAAGCGGAACCCAAGAAGCCCCTCTAGGGCCACGCGGTACATCCATCCAGCAGAGCCGGTGTACCACGTCCATCCCCCACGCCCGACATGCGGCGGCTCAGAATAAAGATCGGCACACATGACATATGGTTCTACTTTGTATCGGTGAATTGCGGTTTGGCTGTCGGCGTGATGGATCGGGTTGAGCAGCGAAAGCAATTCTCCTGCCCGGTCACCATCACCCTGCATCGCAAAAGCCAGTGCGGCCCAAATCGCACCATGCGTATATTGTCCGCCATTCTCGCGAATGCCCGGCGGATAACCCTTGATATAGCCTGGATCGCGCTTCGGATGGTTAAAAGGCGGGGTAAACAGCAGCAGTAATTTGTCGTCCCGGCGGACGAGATATTTGTCTAGCGCTGCCATCGCGCGTGCCGCGCGCTTCGGTTCTGCAGCGCCAGAGATAGCAGCCCAAGACTGGACAATCGAATCGATGCGGCATTCATCATTAGCGACCGATCCGAGCGGTGAGCCATCGTCGAAATAGGCGCGTCGATACCAATCGCCATCCCAAGCTTCGCGCTCCATGGATTCCTGTAAGGAGGCGGCGCTCTGCCGCCAAGCCATGGCACGCTCTGGATTGCCCCGTTGCTCGGCGAGCTTGGCGAA
>DATCEN010000258.1:0-2142 GCA_036510015.1 Aestuariivirga sp. | reverse complement strand
AAACAAAACTGGAAGCACCATTGCGTTTAAAAACCGAAAGGCTGCCTGACCAGGGTGTGGCATTGGCGGCCATGCGCGGCGCAGATGAAGCGCCCTGATCCATCAT
The DNA here is from genome assembly GCA_036510015.1 of Aestuariivirga sp. Classification (GTDB taxonomy): domain Bacteria; phylum Pseudomonadota; class Alphaproteobacteria; order Rhizobiales; family Aestuariivirgaceae; genus Aestuariivirga. Next base: position 2,036 of record DATCEN010000258.1, on the reverse strand, counting down.
CGCCAAATCCATCAGTAATACCTGAGGTGCTCCATAAATGGTTGGGATCATAGCCGTCACATTGCGTTGCGGCGCAGGCGGCGGATCATAAACTGCGGCATCATACGCCTGCGCCTCAACATTGCGCTGCGTTCCGGCCTTAATGGTAGTGATGCGCCACCAGTTCCCTGAGATGGAAACAACATCGCCCGGCACTAATCCCGCCGTGCTGGGCAATAGGGCGAAGGTGGCGGTCTCGCGGCCCTGCCAGGTTTCCGCCAGATAGATATCTGCTTGTTGTTGCGCCACGGCTTGGGTGATGCCAGCCGCAACAGTCACGTCAACTTCCGCTTTGCTGCTAGTGCCGCTGCGTTGTTGGCTGACAGTTGATTGACGATAGTCCAATCCGCTTTCAATGTAGGTGATGCGAACAGCCGAAGGTAAATCGGTTTCCTGTGCGCGCATTTGCGTGATGAGAGCGGAGGCCTTGGCATCATCAATCAACACATTTGCGTCGAGCATCTGAATTTGTGCAACCCGGCGGCTGGAAAACTTCAGCAACCCTGCTTGCTCCACCACATCAATGTTAAAGGCCATGAGCAAACTCTCAAGTGCGTCTCGTGCCGACATGGGCTTATCTAGAATATAGCCATCAACCACGCCGATCACGCCAGATACATCAACATCGCTGAGACCAAAACGATTGGCCAGAGAGGTAATCAAAGTTCCAAGCCACACACTTCCAATGCGCCCATTTAACCAATGGCCGCGCGCATAATTGGCGCAATCGCTCCACACATCATCGCGCGCCGGAAACACCGGATAGGGTCTTGCATCCCAGCACCACCAGAACATTTTGCCGGCATCCACCATGCTGGCTCCATAAGACGTGGAGATCGGATTTTGTGCGCCTGGCGTTTGCCAATAGGTGCTGGCAGCGGTGATGAAGGCCAGTTGCATCGCATCATCCGGCCCGCCATCAGAATAATAGGGCAAGGCACTATCGGATGATTTCGCATCATAAAAAGTGTTGGGTTGATTGGCCCCCTTATCAACGGCCGGGCAGCCAATTTCAGTGAACCAGATGGGCTTGGATTGCGGCACCCACGACGTTGGGCTTGTTGCCTCCACACCTGCGGGCCTGTTGAAATGTTGATTGGCCCACCAGCTTTTTAAATCTTTGGCACGAAAAACCCACGGCTTGTTATAAGCGCCGTCAGTGATAGCACTGCGCAATTGGCCATCACGCGCGGTGTCCGAAGCGTAATACCAATCGAAATCTTCGCCACCTGCAAAGCGCGACGACAAATAAGTTTGATCGTAAATCGATGCTGCGCCAGCAAGAGCATCGAGATGAGTTTGACCATCGCGCCAATCCGTCAGCGGAAAATAATTGTCGATACCGATGAAGTCGATCGCGGGCGAAGCCCAGAGCGGATCAAGATTGAAATAGATATCACCTGAGCCATCTTGTGGATGATGCCCAAAATATTCGCTCCAATCGGCAGCGTATGAAATCTTGGCGTCTGGCAAAATAGATTTCACATCGGCGGCCAATTGCACCAGTGCTGTGACAAACGGATAGACCCCAGCGGATGAATGAAGTGCAGTCAGCCCGCGCAGCTCACTGCCAATCAAGAACGCATCAACGCCGCCCGCCATGGCGCATAGCTTGGCGTAGTGCAACACGAAGCGGCGATAGGACCATTCTGTTCCGAAGAAACTAATCCCGCCGAAGAGGCCAGAAAATTCCGTGACCGCAGCATTGCCCATAAAGCTTGCAACTTGGGTTGTTGCGTCGGCTGACATGTCGTCGCCTGTGATGTGGCCGCGCCATGGATAACTATCGGCAATATCCATCAAGATGAAAGGATTGAACATCACTTGCAATCCGCGCGCTTTCAAATCGGCTATGGCGTGAAGCACAGACAAATCAGACGGTGAGCCGCCATAAGCCACGCCACCATTTACGGTGCTGATGGGATGGGCCTGGCCACGCGTAATTCCGCTCACCACCCAAAGATCACCATTCATCAGTTTTGATGGATCATCTGTGC
>DATCEN010000257.1:0-2539 GCA_036510015.1 Aestuariivirga sp. | reverse complement strand
AAAAGGCGCGCGGTATCACCATCAACACGGCTCACGTGGAATATCAAACCAAGGCGCGTCACTATGCGCATGTGGATTGCCCAGGCCATGCTGACTATGTCAAGAACATGATCACGGGTGCTGCCCAAATGGATGGTGCGATTTTGGTTGTGTCAGCAGCTGACGGCCCGATGCCACAAACGCGTGAGCACATTCTGCTGGCCAGGCAGGTGGGTGTGCCGGCCTTGGTTGTGTTCATGAACAAAGTTGATCTGGTTGATGATCCTGAATTGCTTGATCTGGTGGAAATGGAAGTGCGCGAACTTCTGACCTCTTATCAATATCCAGGCGACAAGATTCCAATCACCAAGGGTTCAGCTGTTGCAGCTTTGAACAATGTCACCCCTGAGATTGGCCATGATGCCATTCTGGCTTTGATGAAGACGGTTGATGAATATATCCCACAGCCACATCGCCCGATTGATCTGCCTTTCTTGATGCCGATTGAAGACGTGTTTTCAATTTCGGGCCGTGGCACGGTTGTGACGGGTCGTGTTGAGCGCGGCATTGTGAAGGTTGGCGAAGAGATTGAAATTGTTGGCCTGCGCGACACGGTGAAGACCACTTGCACCGGCGTTGAAATGTTCCGCAAGCTCTTGGATCAAGGCCAAGCTGGCGACAATATCGGGGCTTTGCTTCGTGGTGTTGACCGTGAAGGTGTTGAGCGCGGCCAAGTGCTGTGCAAGACAGGTTCGATCAAGCCACATAAGAAGTTCAAGGCAGAAGTTTACATTCTGACCAAGGAAGAGGGTGGCCGTCATACGCCATTCTTCAACAACTACCGCCCGCAGTTTTACTTCCGCACCACGGACGTAACTGGCGTTGTAACCCTTCCAACCGGCACTGAAATGGTGATGCCTGGCGATAACGTGTCCTTTGACGTTGAGCTGATCACGCCAATTGCCATGGAAGAAAAGCTGCGCTTTGCCATCCGCGAAGGTGGCCGCACCGTGGGTGCTGGCGTTGTTGCGAAAATCAACGAGTAGTTCGAGGTCAACATGCAACGCCAAAACATTCGCATCCGCCTGAAGGCCTTCGACCACCGCATTCTCGATAACTCCACCAAGGAGATCGTGAACACGGCGAAGCGCACTGGCGCTACGATCCGTGGGCCTGTTCCATTGCCCACACGTATCGAGAAGTTCACCGTGAACCGCTCGCCACACGTTGATAAGAAAAGCCGCGAACAATTCGAAATCCGCACTCATTTGCGCGTTCTCGATATTGTCGATCCGACACCACAAACGGTTGATGCACTTATGAAGCTTGATTTGGCTTCGGGTGTTGACATCGAAATCAAGCTCTAACGAGCTGAACGAGGAGAAGACGATGCGTTCTGGCATCATCGCAAGAAAACTGGGCATGACCCGGATTTACACGGAGGAGGGAGCAGCTGTTCCTGTAACCGTGTTGAAAATTGATAGCGTGCACGTTGTTGGTCACAAAACCAAGGACAAGCATGGATATACCGCCGTGCAATTAGGCTCCGGTACGCCAAAAGTGAAAAATCTCACCAAGGCAGATCGTGGCGTATTCGCCAAAGCCTCAGTGGAACCAAAGCGCAAGCTGCAGGAATTTCGCGTATCTGAAGGCATGACCATGCCTGTGGGCGCTGAAGTCACTGCTGATCACTTTGTGGCTGGCCAGTATGTTGACGTGACTGGCACATCAAAGGGCAAAGGCTTTCAGGGCGGTATGAAGCGCTGGAACTTTAGCGGCCTTCGCGCCACGCACGGTGTTTCTGTATCACATCGTTCGCTCGGCTCGACTGGTAACCGCCAAGATCCAGGTAAAGTGTTTAAGAACAAGAAAATGGCTGGTCATCTCGGTTCTGAAACCGTGACCACAATGAATATTTCCGTTGTCCGCACGGATAAAGAACGCGGCCTGCTCTTGCTCAAGGGTTCAGTGCCAGGTTCGCCAGGCGGCTGGGTTACGGTTCGTGATGCAGTGAAGCGCAAGCTTCCCGACGCCGCGCCAAAGCCCGGTGCTTTCACCGCAGCGGCTCAGGGGTAAATTATCATGAAGCTCGATGTAAAAACTCTTGAAGATGGCAAAGCCGGCACGCTTGATGTGTCAGATGCTATTTTCGGCCTTGAACCGCGCGTGGATATTATCCACCGCGTTGTGCAATGGCAGTTGAACAAACGCCAGCAAGGCACTCACCAGGCCAAAAGCCGTGGTGAAATCAATCGTACGACCAAAAAGCTTGGCCCACAAAAGGGCGGCGGCGGTGCACGTCACGGTTCGCGTAAGTCTGGTATTTTCGTCGGCGGCGGCAAGGCCTTTGGCCCGCGCTTCCGTTCGCACGAAACCGCATTAAACAAAAAAATCCGCGCACTCGGTTTGCGTTTTGCCATCTCATCGAAGGTTAAAACATCTGAATTGATTATTCTCGACAAGGCCGAACTCAAAGCGTCCAAGACCAAGTCAGTCAAGGCAGCATTTGAAAAGTTGGGTCTGGTCAACGCACTCATCATTGATGGCGCATTGGTCAACG
>DATCEN010000256.1:0-7379 GCA_036510015.1 Aestuariivirga sp. | reverse complement strand
CTCGCCCTGTTTCACCATTTTTCGTGGATCATCAAGAGACCTAAATTCAATAACCGTCCCGGCCAATGGCAGCCCGATAGAACCTTCACGGTTTTCACCATCAAAGGGATTGCAGGTGGCAACGGGAGAAGTTTCTGAAAGTCCATAACCTTCCACCAGCTTGCAGCCCGTCAACTGCATAAATTCTTGTTGCACTTCATGCGGCAAAGGTGCGCCCCCAGAGATGCAATAACGGACGGAGTCAAACTTCAACTTACCGGCATTTGCTTTGATGGCGCGGTTGAGTGCAATATAAATGGTCGGCACACCCGGAAACATAGTGGGCTGCTTCTTCTTCATGGTTTTCAGAACTTGTTCCACTTCAAAGCGCGGCAAGAGGATCAATTCGGCATTAAAGCTCACACCCAAAAGCATCGCCACCGTCATGCCAAATACGTGAAAGAACGGCAGCGCGCACATCATGCTCTCATCATCACGCTCTGGCGCATTCACCAAGAGGCGCAACTGCTGCACATTGGCGGTTAGATTGCCGTGGGTGAGAACGGCCCCCTTGGGCACGCCAGTTGTGCCTCCTGTATATTGCAACACAGCAATTTCTGTTTTGGGATCAATCGCGGCTGGAGGTTGAATGGTTCCGGTCTGAATCAGGTGCTCAAAGCCAATGATGCGAGCATCCCTCGCCACTTTGGCCAAATCCTTGCGTTTGAACACTTTGAACAACAGGCTTTTTGTCGGCGACAAAATCTGCGTCATCTTGCATACAACAAGCTTTTGCAAAGAGCCTTTGCCAAGCAATGGCGAAAGCTTGGAATAAAGTGCATCCAAATCCATCGTCACCATAATGGACGTATCAGAGTCCTTGATCTGTTGAGCGAGTTCACGCTCAACATAAAGCGGATTGAAATTCACCACCGTGCCGCCGGCTTTGAGAATAGCAAAATAGCAAATTACATAATAAGGCGTGTTGGGCAGATGCAAACCAACTCTCACATCGCGTTTCACACCGAGTGCGCGAAAGCCAGCGGCGGCTTTATCAACGAGTTCGCCAAGTTGTTGATAGCTCCACTGGCGGCCTAGAAAATCCAATGCAGGTTTTTGACCGCGTTTGGCCACAGCCTCATCCAGCAAACTATAAATTGGTTTGATCGGAATTTGAATTTCAGCGGGTTTTTTTGCCATGCGCGTCACTCAACCGATTGCCTTCACCAGTTTCATAGCGATATCCATGGAACCTTGAATTTTGATACGCCCTAAAGTGTAAGCGAGAATGGGGTCCATCTCGCCATTGACCAGCTTCACCAAATTGTCACGGCTGACTTTTATGGTGCAATCCGGCTCCAAACTTCCGTCTTCCACCAATTTAACTTCACCGCCGCGCGCATCAATCGTGTGGCCGGTTCCATCATTCAGATCAAACCGCAAAATGGAATTCATCCGCGAAAGTTTCGGCAGCGCCGCTTCCAAGGCTTCCATTTCTAAACCATCAGACATCACGATATTCCCTTATAGTCTTATAGTTGACGTATACGTTAACATACGCACGTGGAAAGTCAAGAAGCTCCGCAATGCCTTAAAGCTGCCGTGCCAAAACCAATTTGCGGATTTCCGTTTTCAGCAGTTTACCCGTGGCCGTATGCGGCAATTGATCCACAACGATCAGTTCATCCGGAATACTCCACTTGGCAATCTTGCCTGTGAAATGCATCACCATCTCTTCGTAAGTCAGCACTGCGCCGGGCTTTAGAATCACCACGAGAACTGGTCGCTCAGCCCATTTTACATGCGGGCGTGAAACCACCGCCGCTTCTTTGATAGCTGGGTGGGCTTGCATAATTCCTTCCAGCTCAATCGACGAAATCCACTCACCGCCAGATTTGATCACATCCTTGGTGCGATCGACAATTTGAAAGAAGCTGTCTTCATCCACATTCACCACGTCGCCAGTGTTGAACCACCCCTTGCGCCTGAAGGCAGCCTTTTCCTTCGATTTAAAATAAGACGAGGCCACCCACGGCCCGCGTATGTGCAGATCGCCAAATTCCTGGCCATCCGGCTTCACTGGTTTTCCTGCGCCATTCACCACAAGATATTCGGTGCCATAAAGTGGGCGCCCTTGCTTGGCGCGCTTAGCCAGTTTTTCTGCGTTGGAAAGTTTTGCGTGTTTGCCGGTAAGTGCGGCTGTCAAGGCCACAGGGCTGGTTTCGGTCATCCCCCAAGCATGGATCACCTCGGCTCCGCGATCTGCAAAACGTTGCAACATAATAGGAGGTGCGGCCGAGCCACCAATGCCAACGCGCATGAGGGTTGGAATGGTTTTCTTCTCAGCATCCAAATAATCCAACAGCGCCAGCCAAACCGTAGGCACACCCGCCGTAAAGGTAACACCTTCATCCGTCATCAGCTGATGTAAACTGGCTCCATCAAGCTTCGCCCCCGGCATCACCAGCTTTGCGCCCACCATTGGTGCCAAATAGGGAATGCCCCAAGCGTTCACATGAAACATCGGAACAATCGGACACACTGTCGATGAAGCCGAACAATTAAACGCATCAGGCGTACACACCGCCATGGCATGAAGCACCGATGAGCGGTGGCTATAAATCACGCCCTTAGGCTCACCCGTTGTGCCCGAAGTGTAACACAGGCTGCATGCCGTGTTTTCATTCAGCTCGGGCCAGTTGAATTGATCTTTCTCGCGCGCCAGCAAAGCCTCATAACATTTGAGTTTAGGAAGGGCGGATGACTTTGGCATATGCGCCCCATCCGTCAGCATGACGACAGCTTTCAATTTTCTCAACTGCGGGGCCAAAGCTTCCAAGATCGGCAGAAAAGTGAGATCAGCGAATAAAACTTTATCGCCCGCATGTTTTATTATGAAAGAAATCTGCTCCTTGAATAGGCGCGGATTGATCGTGTGGCACACAAAGCCAGAGCCGGAAATGCCGTAATAAAGCTCCATATGCCGCCAGGTGTTCCAAGCCAGTGTGGCAACGCGGTCGCCCTTCACAACACCCAAGCGTTTCAGTGCATGAGCGAGTTTCTGGCTGCGCTTCCACAATTCGCCATAGGTGGTGCGGTGTATGGGCCCTTCAACGGAGCGTGTGACGACTTCGGTTTCGCCGTGATAGTTGGCGGCATGGCGCAAGATTGACGTCACCGTCAGCGGCATATGCATCATCAAACCTTGCATGGCCATTTCTCCCTTTATTGTTATTTTGGGATCAGACTAACAAAGCCAACGGCATTCAGCAAATCGGGCTTTAGCCCTTTTGTGCTTCTTCCAAAAACAGCTCACGCATTTTGCGCACAACTGGGCCAACTTGGCCGCCGCCAATGCGCTTGCCGTCAATCTCCGTGATGGGCATCACAAACTGTGAGGCAGAAGTCAGAAAGGCTTCATCAGCCGCGTATGCCTCTTCTGGCGTGAACAAACGCTCTTCAATTTCGACCTGATGTTCTTTGGCCATGCGGAACAGAGCGCGACGCGTGCACCCATTGAGAATGCTATTTGAGATTGGGCGGGTGATGATCTTATTATCTTTGACGATGTAAGCATTCGAAGACGTGCCCTCGGTTACTTTGCCATCCTCAACCATCCAAGCTTCGGCGGCACCTTTTTGATATGCCTCTTCTTTGCCCAAACACGGCGGCAACAACATCACCGTTTTAATATCGCGTCTGGCCCAGCGCAGATCAGGAGTGGTTACAACTTTAACACCAGTTTTGGCGTTTGGATTATCGACCAGCTTCATCACTTGCGGGAAGGCCACCAACGTAGATTTAATATCCTTGGGGAAGTTGAACATGCGGTCAGCCACCCCGCGCGTCACCTGCATATAGATAATGCCCTCATCCAGTTTGTTTTGCTTGATGAGTTCTTCATGCATCTGGCGCAGCTCAGTCTTGGTGCATGGCCAAGCCATTTTAAGCTCACCCAATGAACGCTCAAGCCGCACCACATGCGCATCATAATCAACCAGCCTGCCCTTCACCACCGGCGTGACTTCATAAACCCCATCGGCGAACAAAAAGCCGCGATCAAAAATAGAAACTTTGGCTTCGCCTTCCGGCACGAAGTTTCCGTTTACATAGACAATGCGGCTCATTTTTAAATCCTTGGTTGTGATTGCTTTGTGTTTAATCCGCCAAGCCCTTGCAAAGCAAGGGATGGTAAAATCATGAGCGAAAACCTATCTATTAGTCATGAGCCTTATAAAATATCACAAGATTGATGGCCGCTATTCATTACCCGACCAGCGCAGCCAAGCAACGCCTAAAGAAATCTTGAAATGGCAGATGAGTGGCAGCCGCCAGAAATGGCCGCGTTTTGTGCCCAACAAATCTTATGCCGCCCCGCCAGAGCGCGTGACAGGCAAAGACATCGCCGCCACATGGATTGGCCATTCCACGGTACTAATCCAAACGGCAGGGCTAAATATATTAACCGATCCGTTTTTCTCCAAGCGCGCCAGCCCAACGCAGTTGATCGGCCCTGCCCGGGTGCGAGCGCCCGGCGTTGCCTTAGACAATTTGCCACCGCTTGATGTGATCTTGCTCAGCCACAGCCACTATGACCACATGGATAAGCCTGCCTTGAAAAGTCTGGCGCGTGCGCACAAAGCCAAATTGATCACGCCTTTGGGCAATGGCCATCACGCTAAAGGCCATGATGTTGCAGAGCTTGATTGGCATGAGACCTATACGCATGAGAGCCTAAAAGTTACAGCCCTTCCAGCCTTGCATTGGTCTAAGCGTAGTCTTTCAGACACCAATAAAAGCTTGTGGGCCGCGTTTATGATCGAGACTGAAAGCGGCAACATCTATTTTGGTGCTGACACGGGTTTTGGCTCCGGTGAAACCTTCCGCGAAGCCAAACGCTTGTTCGGCTCACCTCGCCTCTCGCTTTTGCCCATCGGCGCTTATGAGCCGCGTTGGTTCATGGCACCACAACACATGAATCCCGAAGAGGCCGTGATGGCTCATCAACTTCTCGGTTCTCAGCAAAGCCTTGCCATTCATCATGGCACAGTGCAACTCACCGATGAGGCGATAGATGCTCCCGTGGTGGCACTTGATCAAGCACTTGGTGCCGCACATCTCTCGCGCGAGGATTTTGTTGTGGCCGATATTGGCCAAACACTTTGGTTAAAATGAAGGACTTTAAATCATCACTCCAGAAGGAAATGCGCGCGCCAATTCATCGCGCGCCGCAAGTCCGGCCCGAAGGTCAGTTGCGTTAATCACCGCCAAACGAAACCCGCCTGGCGGCATGGCGTGGGCATCTGCTTCAATTTCTTCATGAAAAGTGATCTGCAAACTTTTAACCTGCGGCATAGAGCGAATTTGCGCCTGAACCGCAGCGGGTGGATGCTTAAACCTTGTGCCATGTTGAGCAAATAGTGGAATGGAATAGCCAGCTTTGCGTGCACCGTCGTCAAAATCCCAGCGCTGCTCGGCATAAAGTCTAACCAGCGCTTGTAACCAACCATCGCCATAGAGGTCACACCACTGATCGGCAAATCTGAGGTGCGTTTCAATGATGCGGCCATCAATGGTTTCAAAATTCATCATTCCACAATAGTTGCCCATGTGGCGCTTTACCCAATCTGCCAGCATTTTTTCTAAAGCGGGCTTTCGCGCCGCTTCGATCACCCAACTCGTGAAAGTACCGCCGGGGCCAGTTGATCCTGTTGCGTGACGCGTCCAACACACCTCGCCGTTCAACACGGCACAATCGGTTGAAACATGCTCCCCCACCAAAAGTTGCATCCACATATGGCCAGCCTGTTCATGTTCTGCCATTGCTTGCGCATCGCTGATCACCCGACTGCCAGTTCCCATGCCTTTAAGATTGACAATAGGTTTGGAGAAAACTGGAAACTGCTGCGGCAAAACCCCATGCGGTCCACAAGGCAGGCCTTGACTCTCTGCAATTAAAAGTTTGTTGTAAACCCACCGCTGTTGGGGAAACAGCAACCAGCAATCAGGGTCATCGGTCGGGATTATCACGTCATCCGGGCAGATAACGTGCTCAAAATACTGATACCGCCAAGGGTCACATTCGCGAATGGGCATGAGCCTATATTAAAAAATGAAACGATATTGGCAACATCAAAATTGCAGCGATTGGCTCAACTCTCGCGTTTTTGATTTTGTTAGCCTTCTCATTCACGATTTTGTGAAGCGCATAAGCCAATTATTCACAGGCTGTTTTATTGTCCTAATTGCAAATTGTGATCAAAGTTCAAGGCATTCGAGCCGCAACTCAAATGGAGGGTATGATGACTGATATAAGAATTAGAAAAGGTATGCCCGACGTGCAGATCAATAAAGAGCTCTTTGCGAAGCGCTTCCGCGACCGGTTCTTTGACCCAGACTTTGATGCCGCAAATGATGAAATCGCCAAAGTAATTGACCTCGCATGGGTGGCTTATGACGAATACCACAAGAACCCGCGCAAAACAGTTGGCGGAGAGGAATTTTCCGATCCAACTGCAATGCTTCCCGTTGAATGGCTGGCAGCGCGCAAGGCTATTAAGGATGCAGAAGCCCAACGCAGCGACACAAAAGGTCCGGCCCGCATTCTGTTGGTGAACGGTTCATCGCGGTCCGATCAAAGCTGTCCGGGTGAAATGTCAAAAACCTGGCGCTTGATTGAGATGACACGCGATTTGATTCTCCAAGAAAAAGACTTTGAAGTTGAAATCATCGACTTGAGCCGTCTCACCTCAGAATATGGGCGCGTAATCTATCCCTGCAAAGGCTGTGTTTCCACCGCACAGCCACTTTGCCATTATCCTTGTTCCTGTTATCCAAACTTCGCAATGGGCCAAGTCAATGACTGGATGGCTGAAATCTATCCGATGTGGGCCAGAGCCCATGGCGTGATGATCATCACCCCGGTTAATTGGTATCAAGCACCCAGTGGCCTAAAACTGATGATAGATCGTCTGGTTTGTGCCGATGGCGGAAACGCCGATCCTACGACCACTGGAGGTAAAGACCCCAAGAAAGCTAAAGAAATCGAGTTGAAGGGCTGGCCATATCCCAAACATCTGGCCGGCCGGCTATTTGCAGTCTCGGTGCATGGTGATGCCGCTGGTGTTGAGAACCTGCGGCGCATTTTGTGCGATTGGTTGGAAGATTTGGGCCTCATTAAAGCGGCCCATAGCGCGGCAACGGGTGCTTATCTCGGCTATTATGAACCCTATGCCACAAGCCATGATGATTATGATAAAGATGATGGCTTCCGCGCGGAAATTTCTAACGCTGCGCTGAGCCTGATCAGCGCAGTTAAGCTACAACGTGCCGGAAAATTCCCTCTCGCTGATGCAAATCTCCATGCGCCACGGGAAAAATAGAAACACCTAAAGTTTTCT
>DATCEN010000255.1:0-7112 GCA_036510015.1 Aestuariivirga sp. | reverse complement strand
TACCCCCCGGCCGAATGACCTGTCACAACAACCGCCTTGCGCTCCGCCGCGTTCAACACCTTTGAATAAAGTTGCACGAAAGCCTTGGCGCAGGACGTTCGAATATCGCCAATCTTCACTTCTGGGCACAACGGATAGTTCAGCAGCGCAACCGATAAGCCCTGGCCGACAAAGCCTTCTGCCACAAAACTGGTTTCAAATTTCGAAAAGCCCAGCCAATAGCCGCCGTGAATAAAAATCACACAGCCACGCGCATTTTCTGCCGGATAGAAATCCATCACTTCGCGCTTGTTTGGCCCGTATGGAATGTCTGCCACATGTTTAAATCGTTTTTGCGTGGCCGCGGATCGCGCCTTCCAGTGCTTAAATACGGAAGCGGCATCTCCCACTGACAGACTGGGCAGATATTCCTTCTCAAACCAATTAGCATTATTCATTCCAACACCTGAGCCACACGGTGGCGCAAAACCGGCAACACCTCTGCTTCAAACCACGGATTGTGCTTCAACCAAACGCCATTTCGCGGGCTGGGATGAGGTAGCGCGATAACTTTGCTATCAGGCGTGTCGGCGCGCACGAGTTGTGTTAGGCTGCTGGTGTTTTTGGGGAAGTGCCAAGCTAAAGCATATTGGCCCATCACCAAGGTGAGTTGTAAACTTTCAAGCTTTGACATGACTTTACCACGCCAAGTTTGCGCACAAAGCGGACGCGGTGGCAAATCTCCACCTGTACCGGTGCCCGGAAAGCAAAAGCCCATCGGCACGAGGGCAAAAGTCTCTTCATCATAAAACTGTTCGCGCGAGACGCCCAACCAGTTGCGCAACCGCTCTCCCGAAGGATCATCAAAGGGCCGCCCCTTAGCATGAGTGATGCGGCCAGGCGCTTGTCCCACAATCAAAATTCGCGCCGCTGATGAGGCTTGTAAGATAGGCCGCGGGCCAAGTGGCAGCCCTTCGCATAATTGGCAGGCCTGAATGTCTTGTAGGAGTTGGTGCATTCTGTACGACTAAATCCCTTTGCTGGCTGGCGGTCAATGCGGTAGTTTCGCGGCGATCAAGGAGGCCATCATGAACGCACCATTCATACATCAGCCCAAGGGCTCCAACCAAGCCTGGGTAGAGCGCCGTGCCAAAGCTGTCTCGCGCGGCATCGGCATGGCTGCACCCGTGATGGTGGCCAAGGCAGAGAACGCTGAGCTATGGGATATTGAAGGCAATCGCTATATCGATTTTGGTGGCGGCATTGCAGTGGTCAACACCGGCCACCGCCACCCCTTGGTGATGAAGCGGGTTTATGAACAGCTTGAAAAAGTAACCCACACTTGCGCAATGGTGATGCCCTATGAGGTGTTCATCGAAGTATGCGAAAAGCTCAATGCCGTTGCGCCCATCGGAGGCGAAAAGAAATCCGCACTTGTCACCACTGGTGCTGAAGCTGTCGAAAACGCCATTAAATATGCGCGGGCCTACACTGGCCGCAGCGATGTGATTGCCTTTCACGGCGGGTTTCATGGCCGTACTTTATTAGGCATGGCACTAACTGGAAAAGTGGTGCCTTACAAAGTGAAATTCGGCCCTATGCCTTCTGGTATTTGGCATGTGCCGTTTCCAATTGTCAGCCGTAGAATCTCAGTTGAAGATTCAATCCACGCCATCGAAATGTTATTCAAAGCCGATGTGGAGCCTAGCCGTGTTGCAGCCATCATCATTGAGCCCGTGCAAGGCGAAGGTGGATTTTATGCTGCCCCCAAGGAACTCATGCAGCGGCTGCGTAAATTATGTGATGAACACGGTATCGTTTTAATCGCCGATGAAATTCAATCTGGCTTTGGTCGCACCGGAAAGTTCTTTGCCATGGAACATATGGGTGTGGAACCAGATTTGATGACAACGGCAAAATCATTGGCAGGCGGTTTTCCATTGGCCGCTGTGGTGGGTCGCTCCGCAATAATGGATACGCCAGACCCTGGTGCTATCGGCGGCACTTATGCGGGCAACCCCATCGCCTGTGCGGCAGCACTTGGCGTGTTTGAAGTTTTTGAAACTGAGGACATTCTCGGTAAAGCGCTTAAACAGGGCGAAACAGTCGTCAAGCGCCTTGCCGCCATGAAGGCCAAAAACAAAGGCATGGCCATGGGCGATGTGCGCGGATTGGGTGCTATGTGCGCCTTTGATCTTGTCACCAAACATGGCGGTAATGAGCCGGACGCAGCGGGCACCAAAGCCCTTATCACTAAATGCCTTGAGCGTGGATTATTGATATTAAGCTGTGGCGTTTACAACAATACCGTCCGCCTGCTTCCACCACTCACGACATCTGAAGCTGTGTTGAATGAAGGGTTGGATATTCTTGAGGCGGCTTTGGCGGGAAACTGATGAAATTCATTTTCTTTTCCGTAATTTTAGTTTTACTCAGCGGGCAATCGAGCGCCACTTCCCTCATCGAATATCACATGCACATGGCTCCATCGGTTGAGGGCAAGCGTGTCGCGTTGACCTTTGATGCCTGCACGGGAAAGGTTGATGAACGCATTCTCGCAACACTCGTCGACAATAAAATAGAAGCCACCATCTTTGTCACGGGTCGCTGGCTGAAGCGCAATGCCCCAACCATCGCCATACTCAAAGCCCATCCTGAATTGTTTGAAATCGAAAATCATGGTGCGCAACATCTTGCAGCAGTGGACGAACCGGTTTTGATTTATGGGCAACGCGCCGCTGGCTCTCCTGAAAATGTGAAAACTGAAGTGTTAGGCGGAGCCGCTGCTGCCAAAGCCGCCTTTGACATAGACACCACGTGGTTCCGTGGCGCCACTGCCGAGTATACTCAAAGCAGCATTGATGAAATTAAAGCGTTGAACTTCAAATTGGCCGGCTTCACTTTTTCAGGTGATGGCGGTGCATTATTTTCAGGCGAACATGCCGCTCGCATCATCGCCAAAGCCCAAGATGGCGATGTAATCTTGGCCCATATAAACCAACCGCGCCGCAATGCTGGCGCTGGCGTGGCGGAAGGAATCCTCCGGCTCAAAGCCGAAGGATTTAATTTTGTAACACTGAACGAAGGTTTTTAGCCCAGCGCTTTTTTCAATGCGTCGCGGTCCAAAGCACCTTCCCAGCCCGCAACAACCAGTGTTGCAACAGCATTGCCGACAATATTGGTCAGAGCGCGGCATTCACTCATGAAGCGGTCAATACCTAGGATCAGCGCCATGCCTGCCAGCGGAATGTCAGGCACAATGGAAAGCGTTGAAGCCAGCACGATGAAGCCCGATCCGGTAACACCTGCCGCACCCTTAGAGCTGATAATGGCCACCAACAGAAGCGACAGTTGTTGATAGATCGACAAATTAATATCCATTGCCTGGGCGATATAAAGTGCGGCCAGCGTCATATAGATATTGGTGCCGTCAAGATTGAAGGAATAACCGGCAGGCACCACCAAGCCCACCACATCCTTCTTGGCGCCAGCAGCCTCCAATTTTTCCATCAGCGAAGGCAAAGCAGCCTCCGATGATGATGTACCGAGCACGATCAACAACTCACCCTTGATGTAGCGGATGAGCTTCAGAATTGAAAAGCCACTGAAACGGGCGATAGCCCCAAGCACAATCAATATGAAGAGCAGTGCGGTGAGATAGAATGTACCCAGCAACCACGCCATGGTGACCAAAGCCGCAACGCCAAATTTGCCAATGGTAAAGGCCATTGCGCCAAAAGCACCGATTGGGGCGGCACGCATCAAAATGCCAACCATACGGAAGATCACTGAATTGGCGCTTTCCAAAAAGTTCAGAATAGGTGTAGCACGCTCACCCACTGCTGAAAGCGCAAAGCCCGAGATAATGGCAACGAACAACACTTGCAGTATGTCGCCATCGGTCAAGGCGCTGAGCCAAGTTTTCGGAATAATTGCCAACAAGCTGCCAACCACCGTCAGGTCTTTGGCCTTGCCCGCATAATTTGCTGCGTCTTTCACCGAAGTCGCATCCAATGTCGCAGCAGTTGCATGAAGCCCTAAACCGGGTTGAATAAGATTACCAGTGATCAACCCAATGAGAAGTGCAAAAGACGAAACGACAATGAAATAGGCCAGCGCCTTTAAAATCACAGCGCCTGCCTCATTGCCCTGCTTCAAACGGCCAAGGCCAAGTGTGACGGTGACAAAAATCACCGGAGCGATAATCATTTTCACAATCGCAATAAAGGCATCACCCAGCGGCTTCATGGCCGCGCCATACGTTGGCCAAAGCAGGCCTAAAACAACGCCCAGCAAAACGCCGACAAGAACTTGAAAATAAAGCTGCGTGTAAAGTGGCTTGGGCGCAGCGCCGGCCATTTGTGGTTGGATTGCCATAATGTCTCCCCTGAAGACTTATTGTTTTTATTGGCCAATGGTGTGCCGTATTTTTGTTCGAGCCGCAAGCAGGCACGCCGCCATTCAGTTGTGCGGTGCAAAAACTCGAATGCAAAGTGCGTCTGATTTTGCGGTCAAATTTCAAACAGCCGCCATTGCTCAGTGGGCCTCGTGTCATGCGAGGCCGGGGGTTAGTTACCTGCAACCTAAAGCGTTGCGGGTAAAAGGAAGCGCGTGGATTTCTCACGCGGGTGCGACCTTATTTAGGGTCGCTGGGTAGTTGGCGCGGTACTCGCCACGCGCTTTGAACAGGATCTAATGATTGATCTTTAACACGCCTAGAGGACGAACCCCAGATTGGCATGACCACATGGTGGCCACTGCGATCCGTAAACGACCTGCCTTACGACAGCCCGGCCCATAGTAACCGGGGTAGATCAACAACTATCCGGTGAAAGCACCACGTTTCGTGCTTTCAGCAGAACTGTATTAAACCGACAACCCGAAGGATCATCGACCCAGGCTTTCAGCCAAAGAAACTGAAAGCCTGCCCCCTCGCCCCGACCACCGTCGCGAACGAGACCCTTGGTGAGGGGGAACGAGGAGGCACATAGTGGCGATAGGAATAAATGTCAAGAATAATTTTATTGAGCGGTGGGTCAGTTTAAATTTCCGCTTTTGGTAGGAAAGGCGAAAGTGGAAGAAGTGATAGTCACTTCGGAATTTGACCCGATGCTGACATCAGCCCACAGCATCTGAGCAAATAAGAATGTGGAATAATCTGACATTCTTCGATCTACGCTCGCTAGCAATTTGCCCAATGGAGCTCTATGTTTTGGCCTTCCTCGAAATTGACGGAATTTAATGATGCGCAAAGCAGTGATTGTTGGAGGAACCGGCCAAATCGGACACGCGATAGCTCGGCGACTAATTGATGAAGATTGGGAAGTCACTGTTGTTAGCCGCTACGCCAAAGCTAAGCCACTAGGTTGTCAGCATATAGAAAGCGAGGCGCGCGATGTTGAAAGACTTCACGCTGTTTTAGGCTCGCATACCGATCTTCTAATTTCTTGTGTTGCTTTCGACTCTACCGATGGGCGCTGTCTCGCTGAAGCGGGACAGAAAGCAAAACGCATCGTCGCGATTTCGAGCGCGAGCGTCTATCGCGACGAAGAGGGTTGCACATTGGATGAGGCATCCGTGTGCGGTTTTCCTACATTCCCTGTCCCGATAACTGCGGAATGTCCGACTGTAGCTCCCGGGCCAACTAACTATTCGACGCGGAAAATCGCGATGGAAGAGGCGCTTCTTGAATTCTCTAAATGCCCTGTAACAATCCTGAGACCTTGCGCCATTCATGGGCCAGAAAGCAAACATGCGCGGGAATGGTGGTTCGTAAAGAGATTGTTAGATGGCAGGAAAGTAATCCCCTTGGCCTATCGAGGTCGAAGCCGCTTTCAAACCACCTCCGTAGCTGCGATTGCCGATGTTGTTTTGCGGACTCACGCCGGAAACTTGCCTGAAGTTGTTAACGTCTCAGACGCCGACAGTCCGACCGTTACCGAAATCGCGCGTGCGATCATGAACGCAATGAATGTCCATGCTGAACTTGTAGGTCTGCCAGAGGCATCGACATACCCACCTCAACTTGGAGCAACGCCGTGGTCGATACCTCGGCCGATGATATGTTTGTCCGCATCGAGTGCGGAGGCGACTTATGCGCAATCAGTAGGGCCAACAGTTAAGTGGCTGATTGAAGAAATTCAGAACGCCAAATGGGCTGAGTACTTGCCGCAACTTGCAGCATATCCTAGTGACCATTTCGATTATCAAACAGACGAGCGGGCGTTGCTGCTACCAGATGCGGAACCGCTCGAGGCTTAACCAGAGGGGAAGAAGTTGAGTGTTGAGGTGGGAAGTAATTTACCACGATAATTATCCAAAGAGGATGGCAAACCCATGGAATTTTCCAAACGTGTCGATGCGGCGATTGAGGCCGCGCTTGTAAACCGCATAGTCGGTTGCGTGGTTTTGGTGCGCAAGAATGGCAAAGAGTTTTATGCCCGCGCTGCTGGTTTTGCCGACCGCGAAGCCAAGCTGGCGATGCAACGCGATGCGATCTTCCGTCTCGCCTCAGTCACGAAGCCAATTGTAGCTACTGCCACATTGCGGATGTGGGAAATGGGATCGCTCAGCCTTGATGATCCAGTGACAAATTATTTTCCGTGGTTCACGCCGCATATGGCTGATGGCCAAACACCCACCATTCTCATCCGCCATCTCCTCACACACACTTCGGGCATCACTTATGATGTGAATTCAGATGTTGCGCCTGGCATGTCTGGGCCGATCATCAGTTTGGAAGAAAATCTGCGGCGTGTTGCGAAGATGCCGCTCAAATTCATGCCCGGCACAGGTTGGGCTTACGGGATGAGCATTGATGTGCTTGGCGGTATTCTAGCGCGGATCAATGGCTCAAACCTAGACGATGTTTTGAATAAGTATGTTTGCAAACCCCTTGGCATGAACGACACACATTTTTATGCCACAGACCAAAAGCGCCTTACCGTGCCTTATGCCGATGGCACACCACCAAAGCGGATGGGTGAGCCTGAGATTATGTATGATGATTTTGGGCCAGTGGTGTTTTCGCCCAATCGCATTTTGAATGCCGATGCGCCGCAATCGGGTGGCGCTGGTATTGCAGGCACGGCGGATGATGTAATGAAGGTGTTGGATAGTTATATTGGCGCGCA
>DATCEN010000254.1:0-2418 GCA_036510015.1 Aestuariivirga sp. | reverse complement strand
ATCAAATCTTCGGCCCCGCGCAATTGACAAGGG
Organism: Aestuariivirga sp.; assembly: GCA_036510015.1. GTDB lineage: Bacteria > Pseudomonadota > Alphaproteobacteria > Rhizobiales > Aestuariivirgaceae > Aestuariivirga. Next base: position 2,385 of record DATCEN010000254.1, on the reverse strand, counting down.
GTTGTGCCGCAGACTTGGATGTGCGCTTTGCGGCCGACAGGCGAGAGATGGAACATGGTATAGAACGTGGCCACTTCCAACACGCGAATATAGGCCATGTCCAGCATCCGACCGACATATTCAATCGCCGGACGAGTTAACCAACCATCTTGTTCCTGGGCAAACCATAACAGCTGAATAACTGCAGAGGCCTGCTTGCCTTTGGGAAAGCAAGCAATGGCTTGTTTGGCGCGCGAGACATTATCAGGCGTGAAAGAAAAAGCTGCGGGCTGAACCAGATCTAAACGACGAACACTCACCGATCCACCTCACCGAACACAATATCAAGAGAACCAAGCACGGCAGATACGTCCGCCAGCTGATGGCCGCGACACATAAAGTCCATAGCTTGTAAATGGGCAAAGCCGGGTGCACGCAAACGGCAACGGTATGGTTTGTTGCTGCCATCGCTGACCAGATAAACGCCGAACTCGCCTTTGGGTGCTTCAACGGCGCAATAGACTTCACCAGCGGGAACTTTGTAACCCTCAGTGTAAAGTTTGAAGTGATTGATCATGCCTTCCATGGTGCGCTTCATTTCGGGGCGCTTGGGCGGAACAACCTTGCCATCGCTGGAAGTGATTGGCCCCTGCCCTTCGGGCTTGGACAGCAAGGCTATGCATTGCTTCATAATCTTGATCGATTCACGCATTTCCTGAACGCGGATCAAATAGCGATCATAATTGTCGCCGTTCTTGCCGATGGGAATGTCGAAATCCAATTCGGAATAACATTCATAAGGCTGGCTTTTGCGCAGATCCCATGCAGCACCTGAGCCGCGCACCATCACGCCGGAAAAGCCCCATTTCAGGCCATCTTCCAAAGACACTATGCCAATATCAACATTGCGCTGTTTGAAGATGCGGTTGCCGGTTAACAGCGTTTCAATATTATCCAATACCTTTGGATGGGATTCGCAGAAATGGCCAATGTCATCAATCAATGCTTGCGGCAAATCTTGGTGTACACCGCCGGGACGAATATATGCGGCATGCATTCGGCTGCCTGAGGCGCGCTCATAAAATACATAAAGCTTTTCGCGCTCTTCAAAACCCCAAGTAAAAGGCGTCAAAGCACCAACGTCCATGGCTTGAGTGTTGACGTTCATGTGATGCGACAAGAGACGTCCGATTTCAGAGTAAAGAACCCGGATGAGCTGTCCGCGCCTTGGCACCGTGATGCCGAGTAGTTTCTCAACAGCCAAAGCATACGCATGTTCTTGGTTCATTGGCGCCACGTAATCGAGACGGTCAAAATATGGAACGGCTTGCAGATAAGTCTTTTGCTCAATCAGCTTTTCGGTACCGCGGTGGAGCAAGCCGATATGGGGATCGACGCGGGTGACGAGTTCGCCATCCAACTCCAAGATCATGCGCAAAACGCCATGTGCTGCCGGATGCTGCGGGCCAAAATTGAGAGTGAAATTGCGAAGGGTTTGCTCGGTCATTGCTTCTTCGCCTTTTCATCGCCGGGGAGAATGTATTCGGCACCTTCCCAAGGCGAGAGGTAATCAAACTGGCGCATTTCCTGGACGAGTTTTACCGGTTCATAAACCACGCGCTTTTTCTCATCATCATAACGCACTTCAACATAGCCTGTGACCGGGAAATCTTTGCGCAGTGGGTGCCCGCTGAAGCCGTAGTCAGTCAAAATGCGGCGCAGATCGGGATGGCCGGAGAATACCACGCCGTAAAGATCATAGACTTCGCGTTCAAACCAATCGGCGGCTGGGAATACTTCAACAGCTGACGGAACTTCGCCAGCTTCATCCACTTGCACCTTCACGCGAATGCGGGTGTTTTTATAGGGGCTGAGCAGATGATAGACCACATCGAAGCGCTTTTCGCGTTCAGGGTAATCGGCACCACAGATATCAATGAAGGAAACGAAACGGCAATCGGCATCGTCATGCAGGAACTTTAACACTTCAATGATGCGCGCGGCATTGGTTTGTAATGTGAGTTCGCCATAAGACATAGAAGTGGCGAATACAGCCTCCGCCAATTTCGCCTGAATGTTTGCACCAAGTGCGGCCAGATCAGTCATCGCCATCACCGTTCAATCGTTCCGGTGCGGCGGATTTTCCGCTGCAGCAAGAGAACCCCATAGACCAAGGCCTCGGCGGTGGGCGGACAGCCCGGCACATAGATGTCCACGGGCACGATGCGGTCGCAGCCCCGCACCACCGCGTAGCTGTAATGATAATAGCCGCCGCCATTGGCGCAGGACCCCATCGAGATCACATAGCGCGGTTCGGGCATCTGATCGTAAACCTTGCGCAGCGCGGGCGCCATTTTGTTGGTGAGCGTCCCGGCCACGATCATCACGTCGGACTGGCGCGGTGAG
>DATCEN010000253.1:0-3913 GCA_036510015.1 Aestuariivirga sp. | reverse complement strand
CGGGTACGCCCGCGGCGCGGATGCCTGAGGTTGCGCGTGATGTGGTGAAGCGCCGTGCCGCTTTGTTGCGCGCCAAAGGAGAGGCGCGCTTGCAGAATTTCTTACAAGCTGAAGTTGGTAAGCACCATGATGTTTTGGTGGAAACGCCATCAACCGGCCGCACCCCACAGTTTGCATTGGCGAAGTTTGCGACAGCAATGGTTCCGGGAGCAGTTATCAATGCCAAAGTTTTGTCGGCTTCGGCTGCTCATTTGCAAGTGGGGCTTTGATGGCTGGATTTTTCAAGAAGCTTTTTAATCGCATCACCGGCAAGCCCAATGAAGAGGCCGTGGTGGAGGTTGCAGCACCGGTTGCGTTGCCTGCTCCAGAACCGGAAGCGGCGCCTATTCCAGAACCGGACGTGGCGCCTGCGCTTGCGGTTGTTGTCGACAAGCCAAAGCCGATAAAAGCCCCGGCAAAAAAGGCACCCGCGAAAAAGCTACAAGCAAAGAAGACTGTTGTAAAGAAAATCGCGCCTAAGGTTGAAGCCAAGAAAGTACCTCCTAAAAAATCTACCCCCCCTCCCAAAGTTGAAATTAGGAAAGCGCCAACGCCAGTTGCCAAGCTGGATTCGCGTCCTCGCAAGAATGATAAGCCTATCGCGCCTGCGATAATTGCGCCAAAGATTATTGAACCGGTTCCGCCGCCAGCGGCGCAGGCTGTTAAAGTTACGCCCGCGCCAATACCGGCTTCATTGCCTGTTAGCGCGCCTGCACCTGTTGCAGAAGTTCCACAGCGCAGTGGCTGGTTCTCACGGCTGAAACAGGGTCTGTCGAAATCGTCATCGTCCATTGGTGGTTCAATCACTTCGATTTTCACTAAGAAGAAGCTCGACAAGGCCACGCTGCAAGAGTTGGAAGATACTTTGATCCAAGCCGATCTCGGGCTGGCTGTCGCCGAGCGGATCATCGCGCAGGTTTCTCATGGGCGTTATGACAAAGAAATTGACCCAGAGGAGGTGAAGCAGATTTTGGCAGTCGAAGTGGCCAAAGTTTTGAAACCGGTAGAAGTGCCGTTCAACTTCGGCAGCGAAAAGCCGTTTGTGATTGCAGTTGTTGGTGTGAATGGGTCCGGCAAAACCACCACAATCGGTAAACTGGGCGCTATTGCCGCGGGTGAAGGCTTTAAGGTTATGTTTGCCGCGGGCGATACGTTTCGCGCGGCCGCCATTGAGCAACTCACCGTATGGGGCAAGCGCATTGGCGCTGAAACCATTTCGCGGCCCACAGGCTCTGACGCGGCTGGTCTGGCCTTTGATGCTTTGAAAGAAGCGCAGGGCAATGGCACAGATATTTTATTTATAGACACGGCCGGGCGCCTGCAAAACAAGGCCCATCTGATGGATGAGCTTGATAAGATGGTGCGCGTGATCAAGAAACTTGATGCTTCAGCGCCGCATGCGGTTTTGTTGGTGCTTGATGCTACCACTGGGCAAAATGCTTTGGCGCAGGCAGAAATTTTCACTAAGGTTGCCGGTGTAACCGGCCTTATCATGACCAAGCTAGACGGCACGGCGCGTGGCGGTATTTTGGTGGCCATTGCCGAAAAATTTAAATTGCCAATCCATGCTATTGGCGTGGGCGAGGGCATTGAAGATTTGCAGCCTTTTGACGCGCATGGTTTTGCGCAAGCTATTGCCGGATTGGATGAAAAATGAAGGACGTGAAACTGACTCAAACACAAAAGCTGATTTTGGATTTGGGGCCACTGATGGCATTTTTTGTCGCCAATTGGAAGTTTGGTTTGTTGTGGGCCACTGGTGTTTTGATGGCAGCGACTTTTGTGTCACTGGCCGTCAGTTATTATATCACCCGCAAATTAAATAAATTGGCGCTGTTCGGCGCTTTGTTCATCGGCCTGTTTGGGTCGATTACACTTTATCTGCAAGACGCGTGGTATTTGAAATTGAAGGTTACTTTGGTTGAGCTTTTTTTTGCTGCACTGCTTATAGGCGGGCTTTACTTCAAGCGTCTGTTTGTGAAGGACGTGATGGGCGAGATTTTGGAGCTGCCAGATGACGTGTGGCGCAAACTGACCATACGCTGGGCCTTATTCTTTGTCGCCATGGCAGTTTTGAATGTGGTGATATGGCAAATGTTTTCTGATTCAGTTTGGGTTACATTTAAGGCCTTTGGTTTGATGGGCTGCACTGTGGTGTTTGCGCTTGCGAACACGCCTTTGTTGGCAAAATATATTAAAGATTGAAGCGCAATTTATTCTTCCGCAGGCTGATGATCTGTGTACGGTCGAATCAGATTTCTACTCTTGTCAAGTCTTGCGCTGCAATAAATTCAGTCGTTACGTGTTAACGTCTTGGTGCTGAAAATACGCTTGCGGGCTCAAAGGTGAACAGCTAGGAGTCACCTCGCGTCTTGCAAGAATTGTTTTCTGCCAGGGCGCGACGCGCGGAAGCTAACTGTTTCCACCACGCGAGGAACAGGACTTCAGATCAGGGGACACGATGTCTATAACTAAGGATGCGAAAGTTTTTTCTCGCTCTTTCACACATCTGCTGAAGCGTGCCGTTCAATACTCTTCTCATCTTTACATGGATGAAGTTGGCAAGAGCGGCTTGACGCATCGCCAATTCACTGTTCTGTCTGCCGCTGATACTTTTGAAGGCAAAAGCCAAACCGAGTTGGTGAAGATCACAGGTATTGATCGCTCCACCTTGGCTGATCTCGTGGCGCGGTTGATGGAGCAGGGCCATTTGCAGCGCAAGCGTTCAAAGGATGATGCGCGGGCCAATGCGGTGCGCCTCACGCCGATTGGTAAGAAAGCGCTGCGTTTGGCGCAAGGTGGCGCTGAGGATATTGACCGCAAGCTACTGTCGCATTTTTCGGCAGGCGATCGCCGGGTCATGTCTGATTGTTTAGCCATTCTAGCCGTTGAGATGGACAAAATTGATTCCGCGCCTGAAACCGCAAGTGTTGAAAAAGCCAAGCCGCGCCAGAAGCGCGTGGTTTAATTTTCGATTTTGATTTTGGCTAAGGCCGTGCGTGCGGCTTTGTCCTTTGCTAAACACCAAGCCACCAGCGCCAATAGGCTCACAGCGGATGTGATGTAGGCCGCAATCACATAGCCAGCGGTGGGTGCGTTCCAATCCATCAATTCCCTCTTATTTCTGCAAGCCGGATGGTGCGTAGTTTGCGCGTGGCAATTTCGGTTCGCAGTGAGACCAGATGAAGCGCGAGGAATAATGTTGTGTAGGCCAGTACCATAACCAACAGAACCCAAAGCATTGATGGATCAATCGAAGGCCCGCCCGCTTTGAATATGCTGGAGGCCTGATGCAGCGTATTCCAGTAATCGACAGAAAATTTGATCACCGGCAGGATGACCGAGCCGACCAAAGCCACAATGCGGGCAATGGCAGCTGCAAGATGCGGCTCTTCAATGGCCTGCCAGATGGCGATGTAACCCACATATAGCAACAGCAGAATAAACATTGAGGTGATGCGCGCATCCCACACCCACCAAGTGCCCCACGTAGGCTTGCCCCAGATGGAACCCGTGGCCAGAGCTAGAAAACAAAACACCGCACCTATGGGGGCAGCGGTTTTTGCCGCCGCGTCAGCCAGTGGGTGGCGAAAGATGATGGCAATAGCGCTGGCGAAGGCCATTAAGGCATAGGCGAACATGGCAATCCAAGAGGCAGGCACATGGATATACATAATGCGCACGCTTTCGCCTTGCTGATAGTCAGCTGGGCTGGTGACAAAGGCGCCGTAAAGGCCAAGGGCGAAGAGAGCTGTCGTTATCAGCCACAGATAGGGTAATATGGCATTAGCCAATTTTAAGAATACGGCTGGGTTGGCAAATTTTTGCATATTTCACCTCATATAGGCTCGTAATGCTGCGGCGCAAGCGATGG
>DATCEN010000252.1:0-2414 GCA_036510015.1 Aestuariivirga sp. | reverse complement strand
CGTGACATGGCTCAAATCAACCAACTCAGCGACATTGCCAGCAGTTGACGCGAGCGGCTGTGGCACTTCGACATTACGAATATAACTGCCACGCCCCACTTCCCCAGCAAGTAACCCGCGCAATTCTGCTTCACGGTAAGCCCGCGTTACAGTTCCATGCGTCACGCCCAACTTCCATGCCAATTCGCGCTGCGGCGGCAAACAATCGCCGCGCGCCAACACACCATTGGCCACATCAACCGCCATCGCATCGGCGATAGCCATATACAAAGGCTTGCTACGATCTAATTCCGGCAACCAAATTGTCATGGATACAATGTTCTGTTTGTTTCACTACGCCGCCTATTGTATAGGTACATTATCTTGAAATCAACGAAATAAGATAGATACAATCGATACAAAGGTGTAATCATGCGCAATTATATTCAGCAGCAGGCAGAATATCGGGCACCCTATGGCCTGCTCGGCAAATTGCACCTGCGTTATATAAACTGGCGTTTACGTCGCGATATGCGGCGCTTGCTAAGCCAGCTCACCGACTACCAATTGCACGACATTGGTTTAACGCGCTTTGAGCTAAACGGGCTTATAGCGCAACCGAGCGATTGTGATTTACGTTGGGAGATTGGCAAATTGTCAGGATGGCCTGACAGGGCAATGCATTTGGCTGGACCTAGCCCGCAAAGCGCAACGCCAAACTCTGGCGCTACGTGGAAATCAGAATCCCCAGCTTAAGCCTTCTTCTTAAAGAAGCTCGGAATCTTAAAGCTGCCTTTTTGTGCCAATTGCGCGGCCACATGGCTGGCGCGCTGCATATCGCCCTGCTCCAACGCCTCAAGCGTCTGGGCAGATAGCTCATTCAAAGTCGCAATAGAGGCGAAGAACCGCCCCTTTGGTGCCTGTTCGGCCAAAGTACCAACCCTTCTTAAAGCCGCAGCTGCGGCCGCCCCAATGTCGCCAACCTGCAGCGAATAAGAATCGTTAGTCATGAAACGCACTCCACACACTCACACACAAACTAATCCACTCAGGGTGAACCGATAGGCTTAAAACACAGTTAAATTGCGACGCTTGTATGAAGCTAATTTGCTCCTCTATAAGGGCACAAATTCACACTTTGTTAAGAGACCCAAATGGCAGGCCATTCCCAATATAAAAACATTATGTTCCGCAAAGGTAAGCAGGATAAGATGCGCTCTAAGATCTTCTCCAAGCTAGCGCGCGAAATCACCGTGGCGGCCAAAGCGGGTGTGCCTGACCCCTCCTCCAACGCACGCCTGCGTCTGGCCATTCAAAATGCGCGGGCCGAAAACCTGCCGAAAGACAATATCGAACGCGCCATCAAAAAAGCATCTGCGGCTGACGGCGCAAACTTCGAAACCATTCGCTATGAGGGCTATGGCCCTGCTGGCGTTGCAGTGATTGTGGAAGCACTCACTGATAACCGTGCACGCACAGCACCTGTTGTGCGCGCTGCTTTCGCTAAATTCGGTGGCAATTTGGGTGAAACTGGCTCAGTTGCTTTCATGTTCCATCACGTTGGCGAAATCATTTATCCGCTCAGCAAGGCCTCGGCTGATGCAGCTATGGAAGCCGCAATTGATGCTGGCGCTGATGATGCCACCAGCGATGGCCACCACAGTATTATCTGTTCGTTTGAAGCCTTGCATGAAGTGTCTTCAGCACTCGCCACAAAATTCGGCGAAGCGGAATCGGTGAAAATGATTTGGAAGCCAAGCGTGATGGCGCCATTGGATGATTTCGACAAAGCTGAAACACTGATGCGTTTGGTGGATACATTGGATGAAGATGATGACGTGCAAAATGTTTTCATCAATGCGGAATTCTCCGACGACGTTGCTGCAAAACTCAACCCGCCGGAAGAATGAAAACCCGCATCATCGGCCTTGATCCCGGCCTGCGCCATACGGGCTGGGGTGTGATTGAGGTTGAAGGATCAAGACTTTCATACATCGCCGACGGGGCCGTTCATTCCGTCAATGAAGATGATCTGGCCACGCGCCTGTTGCACATCCACCAACAAATTCTCGCCGTGCTCGATGAATTTAAACCGGATGAGGCGGCAATCGAAGAAACCTTCGTCAACAAAGATGCTCGTGCCACGTTGAAACTCGGCCAAGCCCGCGGTGTTGTGATGCTCGCGCCCGTGATGCGCAAAATTGGTGTCGCCGAATATGCCCCCAATGTGATCAAGAAAACCGTGGTGGGCAACGGCCATGCCGAGAAAGACCAGGTGAAACACATGGTCAAGATTTTGCTGCCACGCGCTGAACTCAAAACCGCAGATTCCATTGACGCTCTCGCCATCGCCATCTGCCACGCGCAACACAGAGGGGCCAAGGCGATTGAAAATCAACTCGCTCGTTCTTGACTTGTTCACGTTTTTATGTAAG
>DATCEN010000251.1:0-2110 GCA_036510015.1 Aestuariivirga sp. | reverse complement strand
AAGCCTTCAAGGAAGCCAATGACGATCGCTTGGCGCAAATTGAAAAGCGCCAAAGTGCCGATATTGTCACCACCGAGAAAGTTGATCGCATTAACAAATCGCTGGACGATTTGATTCTGAAATCACGCCGCCCACAATTGGCTTCTGAATCGAAGCTGGAAAATAGCGAACATAAAAAAGCCTTTGAATCCTACGTGCGTAAAGGCGATGCACATGCTTTGAACGCCATGGAAGCCAAAGCCATGTCGGTTGGTTCCGGCCAAGATGGTGGTTATCTCGTGCCGCCAGAAACCGAAGCGGAAATTGGCCGGATTTTGTCGAAAGCCTCGCCCTTCCGTCAGATTTGTGATGTGCGCCAAGTCTCTGCCAGCGTGTTCAACAAGCCATTTAACATCAATGGCAATCAAGCGGGTTGGATCGGCGAAACCAGCAGTGTTGCGCAAACCACAACTGCCACACTGGCACAGCTTCAGTTTCAAACCATGGAACTTTATGCCATGCCAGCGGCATCACAAACCTTGTTGGATGACTCAATTGTCAACATTGACGATTGGATGGCCAAGGAAGTGCAGATTGTTTTTGGTGAACAAGAGACCAATGCCTTCACCAATGGCGATGGCATCACTTCCCCCAAAGGCCTGATAACTTATCCAAAGATCGCGGCGGGCAGTTGGAGTTGGGGTAACATCGGCTACATCGCAACGGGTGTTGCCGGCGATTGGCCCGCCACCAACCCATCCGACAAACTGCTGGATTTGGTTTATTCCGCGCGTGCCGGCTACCGCGCCAATGGCCGCTTTATGATGAGCCGCCACACGCAGAACGCCATCCGTAAATTCAAAGATAGCCTTGGCAATTATATGTGGCAGCCAGCACAGGCCGCCAACGCCGATGCCACATTGTTGTCGCTCCCTGTGACTGAGAATGAATACATGCCGGATATTTCTTCCGGCGCTTATTCAATTGTCTTTGGTGATTTCAATCGCGGCTATCTAATTGTGGACCGCATCGGGGTTCGTTTGTTGCGTGATCCATACACCGCCAAACCTTATGTGTTGTTCTATGTCACCAAGCGCGTTGGCGGCGGCATGCAAGACTTTGACGCGCTCAAAATGTTGAAGTTCGACGTGTCGTAATCTCATCACCCTCTCCTGCACATCGCAGGGGAGGGCCCATTTTGGATATGTTCATGGCACTTTTACTCACCACTCCGCCAAGCGCGGAGCCTGTGGCGCTGGCAGATGTGAAAGCACATCTGCGCCTCGCTATCACTGATGATGATGACTATATTTCAGCTCTCATCACGGCGGCGCGCCGCGTTATAGAAAGCCGTTACGCCCTTGCTCTCATGTCGCAAAGCTGGGCCCAATTTGCCGATGCCTGGCCGCGTGATGATGTGTTTCACATTCCGCTGTGGCCAGTGCAATCAGTTCTAAGCCTCACGGTTTATGCCGATGATGATAGCTTCATAACCATCAATCCATCCGATTACTATTTGGATTTGGCCACGCGTCCGGCGCGTTTGGCTTTGCGTCAGGGCCGCGTGTTTGCACCGCCTGGGCGCAACATCAATGGTCTTAAGATTGCTTTCGTCGCAGGCTTTGGCGCAGACGCCACTGCCGTTCCATCTGAGATCAAGGAAGCCGTGATGGCAACCGTTGCCGATTGGTATCAAAACCGCGGCGATGTGGTGGGCGGCAATTTGCCAGCCACTGCGCTTGAAGCCTTGGCTGCTTATAAAAACGCGAGGCTTGCATGATGCAGCCCGGCCTTGACGTGCAACAGGCCATGCTGGCCACGCTAGCTTCGCGGTCTTCGCTGATTGCACTCCTCGGTGGTGCTTATATCTTTGATGAAACACCCCACGGCATCACAGCTCCAAATGTGGTTTTCACCAAGATTGAAACGCGAGATTGGAGTGTGGCCGATCAAAAAGCGCATGAGAGTTTCATAACACTGGAAATCAAATCTAAAAGCCGCAGCCGCATTCAGGTGCAAAACATCATCCAAGAGATCGAGTTGGCGCTTGATGGTGCAACGCTCACATTAGTTGATAACAATCTGATCAATTTGCGCTGCGTCTTCATCTCTGCTGCATTGCCAAAATTGC
>DATCEN010000250.1:0-3319 GCA_036510015.1 Aestuariivirga sp. | reverse complement strand
GGGCATGGGCGCGCCAGCGATTTTGCGGCACCTGATTGGGATCATTGTCCGGAAAATAATTGGCGGGCAGGTTGACTGGCTTGTGGGCCGCAACGTCACGACGGAATTCATCGCCCAAGCTTTCTGTGTCATATTCAATGTGGTTGAACATTAATAATTGACGATTTGCGGCATCATCAATCAGGCACAGGCCCATTTCCTCGGACTCGAGTAACACCTGAAGCTTTTTTGTCTTCGGCAAATCATTCCGCCGAACTTCCGTCCAGCGCGAGATAGGCATAGTAAAGTTATCAGAAAAACCTCTGAGATAAGGCGAGGCTTTGTCCAAGTTACGGTGGTTGTAAATCCCAAAAGCTTTATCAGGCAACGTATATTTGGGCACGCCATAGAAATGGTGAAGTGCGGCTTGTGCTGCCCAGCAGACATTAAAAGTGGAATGAACATGGGTCTGCGTCCACTTATAAATTTCAGTGAGTTCGTTCCAATAATTAACCTGCTCAAAGGGCAACAGTTCCACCGGCGCGCCAGTGATAATGAAGCCATCAAAGTATTGATCACGCACCTCTTCCCATGGCTGATAAAACGCCAGCATGTGTTCTTGCGACGTGTTTTTCGGCGTGTGACTGCCAGTGGAGACCAACTGCAATTCCACCTGCAGAGGTGTGGCGCCAATGAGACGGGCAAATTGCGTTTCGGTTTTGATTTTATTTGGCATGAGATTGAGAAGGCCAATGCGCATCGGGCGAATATCTTGCCGGTTGGCGGTTGCTTCACTCATCAACGAAACGCCCTCGCGCTCAAGGATGGCGCGGGCTGGCAAATTGTCGGGGATACGAATGGGCATGGAGTTTTAGGCCCGATCTATGACATGTGCGAGAAGTGCCGTAAAATCTTCTTGGTTTTTCACTTTGGGAACCTCAGACATGGGAATGGTGTAGCCGTAGCGATCAGCAATAGCGCGGTAAAGCGGCAGGCGGTGATGGATCAATTTCTCAAAGCCCCAAATGGCAAAACTGTCAGGATCAACTGCATCGTCGTCTTTGATGTTTTGCGATAGCTTATACTCACGCCACTTTTCATCTAAGAAAGCTGGCTGATAATACATTGGCTTGGGATTTTTACGGAACCGCTCAACCAACATCTTTGCGTGTTCAGGCGTGCCCTCAATATAGAGCAGCAATGTATTGTCGGTGAGGGCCTTTAGGGCCTCATTAGGATGAGCAGGATCAACCACCTCACAGAGCGAGCCGCCACTGTCACAGATGAAATTATCATAGCCATAAATATCTTTTGCGCGACTAATAAAAGTTGGTACGTCCATCAGCGCATGAAGCTCAGCTTCGCGGTGTTGGCTTTGGCGCTTTTTATATTCAGCAAAGGCAATGCCGCCCTTGGCTAGGTTGCCGGGCTTTCCCAAATAAGTTGAGAGTGGCGAGAGATTATCAAAGGTGATGTTGGATTTGATATAGATCGAGTCACTTTTCAGCAAGCCATGCAAAAACGGATTGCGCATGGCTTCGCGTTTGAAATTATCGACGATATGTTCATCCATATATTTGGTGCCGATGCGGTAATCCACCGAATATTGGAACCAATTGGCTTTTTGCAAAAGCGCACTAAAGGTGGTTTTGCCAACGCCCGACATGCCCAAAACAGTGACTGATTTGGACGGAAGGCTGAGAAAATCTTTGCTGGATTTGAAGCGCATGAACGGGGTTTAGCCAGTTGCCCAGCGCTGCACAAGCGCGGCAGGATGAGTGCTAGAAATTCTTGGTCAGGCTCAAATTAACACTGTTGCTGTCAAAGTCGTATAGCGAGATATTACTGAAATTACGCGTGTAAGTGTAATTCAGCGAAGGCGCAAAGCCATAGAGATTCCAGTCGCGCTTGGTCAGAGTGATGGAGCCGACCAGATTCTGGTCTTGGCGGGTGGAAAGGGTGAATGGGTTTACGTCATCAAAGCCCGCAAAGCGCGCGGTGCCTTGAACTTGCGCTGTGATGCCAAGCGAGAATTCTTTGTATGCGCCAAGTCCAACAGAAACGTCTTGATATGAATTGAAAGCCAATTGTTGTGTGACGTTTTCATAACCTCCAAGCAGGGCAATATTTGAAGTTGAATCCAGTGCATGGGTTAAAACCGCATTTATCGTTAGGGCGTTGCCGTTTGAAGTTGGGCTGGTGGCATAGTTGCGCCATTCATAAAGTACCGAGGCGGTGATCTGATCGCGCTGCGTTAACAGCTTACTCATTGAGATACGCGGACCAACGCTTGTATAGGCCAGATCCAAGTTTATCGGATCAGCGCTTTCTGAAGCGGCACCGCCAAAGCCCAAATAACCGTCCTTGATGAGATAACGTGCCTCTGCCGATTGGCTGGCGCTGAGCGAAACCGAGTTCAGCGATGGATAATAAACACTAGTTAGGCCAGCCGCCAAGACGCCCTGCCAATTGTCGCCCAACCGATGTGTGAAGCCGACATTGCCCCCAGCGATGATGCCAACGCCGCTCTGGGCTTGGCTGCTTGGTGCAATGGTGCCCACGGCACTCACACCATTCACCCCGGCTATGCCGGGCGAATAGACTGTGGTTTGTGATGAGCCTTGATTTATGTTGGTGCTGGGCGCGATTGAAACGAAGCCGGAAAAGGTGAATGGGTGACGCGCGTCAAGGCTTTCCATGAAAGAGCGCATGCTGGCAAGTTGTTGTGGGTCAGTGGTTTCGGCTTCCAGCAATTGTAGATGGTGTTTGGCGCTGTCAGTTTCATCGAGATTGGCCAAAACCTTAGTGAGCTCAACACGCACCAAAGTGAGATGTGGATCACTGGCCAAAGCGGAACGGAATTTAGCGGCCGCCTCAGTGAGGTGGCCACGCTTTTCGGCAATCAAGCCATCAACATAAAGTGTGCGGTTGGCCGCAAGCGGGCCTTGCAGTGGAAATTTATGCAACATTTGTTCGGCTGCATTCACATAACCTGCCCCCACCAGCTTGATGAGAATGTGGATGCGGTGGTCTTCATCTGCGGCCTGATAGGCTTGGATGTTTTGGGCAGTGACGGCGGGTTCCGCTTGAGCAGAGCTGGGTGCAACAACCATAGGCGCAAAAGCCAGCGCAAAAAGGGCGCCGAGAAATTTGCGCCCTTTAAGAACTGGAATTGCCTTGTGGGTGTTCAAATCCGCTCGCTTATTGGCCGTTGAATATGCCGCTCATGCTGAGATAGGCGCGACGATCACTGTTGATGGGTACGATACCGCCGTTTGGATCAGTCGCAGTGCCATCGACCGCAAAGGTGCCGGTGACTTCTTGCGGCTTGCCGGCTGTT
>DATCEN010000249.1:0-2105 GCA_036510015.1 Aestuariivirga sp. | reverse complement strand
ATGAGGGCGATATTCTTTGGGAATGCCGACACGAAGGCCCTTAATGGGTTTGCCTACAAATGATTCATAATCGGGAATGGGCAGATCAACCGAAGTTGTGTCCTTGGCATCAACCGAGGCCATGGCTTTCAACATGATCGCTGCATCGCGCACATCACGCGCAATCGGGCCTGCTTGATCAAGCGATGAAGCAAAAGCTATCGTGCCCCAACGCGAGCAACGGCCATAAGTTGGCTTGATGCCCACCGTGCCGGTGAATGCTGCTGGCTGGCGGATTGAGCCACCGGTGTCAGTGGCAGTTGCCGCAGCACATATATGTGCGGCAACCGCGGTGGCCGAGCCGCCAGAGGAGCCGCCTGGCACCAATGAGGCGTTAGAGTTTTTGCGCCGCCACGGGTTGGTGACGGGGCCGTAGTAACTTGTTTCGTTGGATGAACCCATGGCGAATTCATCCATGTTGAGCTTGCCCAACATAACAGCACCTGCATCCCACAGATTTTGAGTGACGGTTGATTCATAACCCGGCTTGAAGCCATCTAAGATGTGGCTGCACGCTTGGGTGTGAACGCCCTTGGTGGCGAACAAATCCTTGATGCCGAGTGGAATGCCTTCCAGCGCGCCAGCGGTCCCTGCCCCTATTTTGGCGTCGGACGCTTTGGCCATCGCAAGGGCCTGTTCAGGCGTTGTCACGATATAGGCGTTGAGCGCTTTGGCCTTGTCGATTGCATCGAGATAGGCTGACGTAAGTTCAAGGGCCGAGAATTTCTTGGCTTTGAGGGCCGCGCGTGCTTCTGCGATGGTGAGTGATGTAAGAGACATTATTCAATCACCCTTGGCACCATAAAGAAATCATCTTCCGATTGGGTATTAGCGATAATTGCCTTTGGATAGTGCCCGTCCGTCACCACATCTGCGCGCTTTTTCATGTCCATGGCGACAACAGAAGTGAGTGGCTCCACGCCATCCACATTCACCTCATTGAGTTGTTCAACAAAGGCCAGAATGACGTTGAGTTCACCTGCCAGTTTCGGCACGTCTTTTTCTTCGACCTTGATGCGGGCAAGTCTTGCCACACGGCGCACAGTTTTCTCGTCAACGGACATGAGTGTTTCCTTGTTGCCGCTGCATGTAGCAAAGCGTTAGGTGAGCTGCAACTTGGCTTTCTGTTGGCCTGATGCGTCAAAATTGCTTTCCGACAGCCAAGCCTCAAACCCTGCTTTCACGCGCCGCCATTCGATATCAAGCAGGGAGAACCATGCTGTGTCGCGGTTGCGGCCTTTATAAACCAGATGCTGGCGGAAAATGCCCTCAAAGGTGAAGCCAAAGCGAGCGGCAGCGCGGCGCGAAGGCGCATTGAGTGAATCGCATTTCCATTCCAGACGGCGGCAGCCTAGATCATCAAACGCGTGGCGCATCATCAAATAGATCACTTCGGTGGCCTCACGGGTTTTTTGCAACGCTGGCGAAAACCAGATGTGGCCGATTTCAATAACGCCATTGGCCTTATCAAAACGCATGAAGGCGCCCATGCCCACGGCTTTGCCTGTATTGCGGTTGATATAGGCATAAAACCATGGGTCGCGCATGGC
The DNA here is from genome assembly GCA_036510015.1 of Aestuariivirga sp. Lineage (GTDB taxonomy): Bacteria > Pseudomonadota > Alphaproteobacteria > Rhizobiales > Aestuariivirgaceae > Aestuariivirga. The sequence goes on along the minus strand of DATCEN010000249.1, from coordinate 516 downwards.
TTGGCGTTTGTCGAGCATTGCCGTGAAGGCGGCTTCATTTGGCAATGGATCATTGGACATATAAGTCCACAACGCGCCTGTCTCGTCCTTGAGATTTGCCGCCCAAAGCTCAGCGCCATGTTTGGCAGGATCAAGTGCTTCAAGCTTTGAATAGCGGCCATTGAGCGGACGCAAATCAGGCTCAATGCCGGGCGGAAGCTGCGAAACCTTGTCGCCAATCGGAAGGGTCATTTCGCCGTTATGTTAAAGAAGCCATTCCGGTGCAAGCGGTTTGTTACAGTTTTGGGAAAGCGCGATCTCACCTCACCAATCCACACCACAGCTGCTAGATATTAAGTGCTTGAGAATTTTGTAATGGCTGCGTTCCACTGATAATCGGAATGATCGTAAAATTTACGATAAGCGAAGTGAAGCGTCATTTTAATTTCAGTGTCAAATGCACTGTCGCCGGAACTCCAAATATCCGTTCAATAAAGATCTGAAAATTGTTACTTCAGGAGTTTCCATTTTTGTCGA
>DATCEN010000248.1:0-2723 GCA_036510015.1 Aestuariivirga sp. | reverse complement strand
CCAATGAACTGAATGCCTTCATCACTGCGGTGGAGACTGGTAACCGCGATCCCAAGCCCAACGGCTTTGATGGCTTGCAGGCCCAAAAGCTGGCCGAAGCTGCCACGCAAAGCTGGAAGACTGGCAAACCAGTGAAAGTGGCGTGACTGGTATGCTTCTAGGGTTCGAGCATTTAAACCTGACCCATAAATTCACTTCGTAATTTTGGCTATCATCATGTTATTTTAGTTTTTGTGGAACTCCATCCCCGGGTCTTGGCGTGTTTTTCGCGTCAACGACACGTGGATTGAAGGGTGGGGCGCCGAGCTGATCGCGAGGTAGAACGTTGGGGCGGGACCATTCACGGCGCGTTTTTTCAGACAGGACAAGGCCATGCCCCGGACGGTCAGGTGCATACGCCCAGCCATCACGGATAACCACCGGTTGATCAACGAGATGATCAAAATTCTGGAATGAATATTCCAGCCACTCAACTTCAGGCAGGGCGCAAGCCATGTGCACGCCGACTTCCAGAAATGTGTTACCCAAGCTAACCGGAATTCCCAGTTCGCCAGCCAGCCAACCAATGCGCATCACGTCGGTGACTTGGCCGTGAACGTTAAGAATATCTGTGCCGCCAGCCATCATCAGTTGCCGTTTTCCGGCAGCGTTGAGGTATTCTCCGGAATTGATCAGAGTCCAAGGTGCGGCTTGCCGCAACATGCGCAGTCCATCAAAGTCATCACGCAATATGGGGTCTTCCGCCCACAGGAGATCAAAACCTGCATCACGAATCTTGGTGAGTTTGACCAGCGCTTCCTTGGCACCCCAAGCTTCGTTGGCGTCGACCATCACCAATGCGCCGGGACGAACTGCTTTTGACAGAAGGTTTAGCCGATGCAAATCGCGCTCGAAATCAGGGTGTCCGACCTTGATTTTGAATGCGTTATAGCCAATGGCATCAGCATGGCCAAAGAACGATGTGAACTCTGCATCGCTAAGATGATAGTCAAGGCCAGAAGCATAAGCGCGGACACGGTCGCGTTGGCTGCCAAGCATGCGGTGCAGCGGAAGGCCTGATTGCTTGGCGGCAAGGTCCCAAAGTGCCACCTGAATTGCTTCTTCAAACGGTAAGCTCAAGGCACGTTGATTGCCGCCACGCGGGCGATTAACCCGGTGCACCAGGCTAATCGGCGTGTTGCCCTTCAGATTTGACCAAACTTCACACTCAAAAACCCGCTCGATTTCCTTCTGATCAGGTAGAGGCACAATAAGTCCTTGGACGAAGCCAAGGCCGACATTGCCTTGTTCATCAACCAGCTCAAGCGCAGCAACGTTTGCCTCGTCAATACGCACTTGGCTGTCGCCAATTGTGCGGTCGCGCGCAAACTGAAAACGTGTAATATGGTATTCCGTGAGCCGCATTTGATCAACCAGTATAGTGTTTTGAATGTTCTTATGGTAAGTCTGATATATCAGGATCATCAAGGACGCAAGCCAGTGGCCACAAAAATTTCCCGAACCGTATTAGAAGCCAGCGATGGGTTGCGGCTGAGTGATGTCGCCTACACGCGCATCTTAGAGATACTTTTTGAGCGCAAGGTTGCGGCAGGAGCATATGTTTCTCAGGGTGATTTGGTTGATCTGACAGGTGTTTCCGTGGGGCCGCTGCGTGATGCGCTGCGTATTCTTGAAGCTGAGGGTGTGCTCACCATCCACCCGCGTGCAGGCATCGAGTTTGTGAAGCCCGGACTTGAACTGACCCGCGCCACTTATCAGTTCCGCGGCATCATCGAAGCCGCAGCAGTGGCCGTGTATGCCGAAACCGCCGATGCGGCAGAAATCGAAGAATTGCAACGTCGCCACATTCAATCGATTCAAATGATCGAAGAATCCGGCCTCACGAAAGCGTCACTCGCTAAGTTAGAGACATTGGAACAGTTGCTCCACAACTCCATTATTTCGAGCTTGCGCAACCCGCTTATCGAAACCAGCTATCGGCGTATTCATAATTACTTGCGCCTGATCAGACTGGACAGAAAATTAACACCACCCATCGTTTTGCGTTCGTTGCGCGAACATTTGGAAATCATAGAAGCGTGTCAGGCGCGCGATCCAGATAGGGCCAAAGCAGCGCTGCAGGAACACTTTAATGCAGCACTGCGACGTCACATGGGATTGTATTGAACAGTCAGACTCCGAATGGAATTGCTGCAGGAGATTGAGTGATGCTTCGTCGTATGGGAATGGTTATCTCGCTGCAACCGGAGAGGCTCGCGGAATATCAGCGTCTTCACGCAGAGCCATGGCGTGAAATGAATCAAGCTCTGAATGAGGCAAACATTCACAACTATTCGATTTATCTTCGCGAGCCCGAGAATCTCCTTTTTGGTTATTGGGAGTACACTGGCACCGATTTCGACGCCGATGTGAAGGTTCTTGGAGCAAAGGCTGTTACCAAGCGTTGGCTTGCCCTTACTGACGCCTGTCAAATGCCGTTGGGTTCGGCAGCTAAGGGTGAGTGGTGGAGCATGATGCCGGAAGTCTATCACCTCGATTGAATCCAAATCGCTACACACGATCGCAGGGCTAAGAAGTGTGATGCGTTCAATGGCATCGTCGAAGAAGCTGATTCCATCATGAGGGAATTTGGTGGTACGACGGGCGGCGATGCGGCCATCATTTTCGCTGGCCAAGCTGCGGAACATTACCAAATCACCCGTTATCCCAGTTTGCGCGCCTTT
>DATCEN010000247.1:0-10026 GCA_036510015.1 Aestuariivirga sp. | reverse complement strand
TTCCACAAACAGCGGGTTGTCTTGGCCCTGCAATTGCTTGAGCATAGAAACCCAGCCGCCCACCATCAATTCGCCGCGCCGTTTCAACCCGCGCGCAATGGCTTCAATGCGGCCCCGCTCAGGCGTGTTCAACTCAGCTGCTTCATCATCAAGTTTTTTAAGCAGCAAATTTGCAAGTGCTGTCATCGGCTTTTGCAAGGCGCTGAGATGATCCACCAGATCATCAATTGCTGTGGGCAGGCCGGCAACCAGCGGCAGACAATCTGCTTCAAGCGAATTGGATGCACTTGCCTCTGAGCGGGCCAAAACCTGTTGGCGCACCAAAGTGAGAAACTCTTCAGCGGAACCTTCCGGATGGCCCGCTTGAATGCGTCTTGTCCAGCCCGGACCGGGCAGAGAGGCAGCAGCGCGTAGCACATCCGAGAGATGCTTTTCGGCCCTTTCTTCATTGGCCAATAAATCGCCAATGCGCTCAGATAGCCCACGACCGCGTCTGCTTTCAGTTTCAGGCCCGCGCAACCAACGCCGAAGTTCTGCTGCCTCTAATCCGGTGAGATGGCCGGAAAAAGCTGAATCCGCTGCGTCAAAAAGATGATGCCCTTCATCAAACACCAAGCGGCGCAAACCGCCCGGTGCTGCCTCCTCTTCCTCGGTTTTGGCCACACCTATGGCATGATCAATCGCTGCTTGATGCAAAACCAAAGCATGATTGGCAATCACAATATCGGCCTTGCGCCCAGCGCGCACAGATTTTTCAATAAAGCAGCGTTTGAAATGCGGGCAGGCGGCATAAATGCATTCGCCACGCCTGTCCGTAAGACCCAGCGAGGTTGGCGTTGGATTGCGGGATTCACCATCCAGATTGGTTTCGGAAAATAGCGGCATCAGCCAGCTTGGAAAATCTCCGCCCACAATATCGCCATCGCGGCTGAACCGCGCCCAACGTGCAATCAGTGTTGCCAGCAAGGCAGAACGCGCATTAGCTGATGTCAGTCGCCCGAAAACCTCTTGCATGTTAAGCAGGCAAGCATAATTCTCGCGGCCCTTGCGAATGACAATCTGGCTGCGGCGCTCATCAGGGTTCGGCACAATGCGAGCAGTTTCTTGGTCTAACTGGCGTTGCAGGTTTTTGGTATAAGTCGAAATCCACACTGGCGCATTGTTCTTGCGCGCCCACAAATAAGCTGGTGCGAGATAACCCAAGGTTTTGCCCAATCCGGTGCCAGCTTCCGCCAACAAGATATTATTCACTTCCTTGCGGTCGCGGGGCTCGAATGCGTGTGTGGCAGAAGCGGCATAGTCAAGCTGGCTTTGGCGGTGCTCAGCGCCTTTGCCAAGAATGCGTTGCAAGAAGCTGGTGGCTTCATCCGGCTCAATTGGCAATTGCGTGCCTTGTGTGCGCTGGCCGTCATCGTCCCATTCTTCGACCCGGTCCCACACGTTAAGGCCAGTAGCGAATTGGGCATTTTCCAGTTTTGGATTGGCTTTTGTAACAGCAGTCAAAACCGCCCGCGCCCACGGCCACTTGGTGCGACCCAGAAAATAAGCGGCTTCTGCCGCTTCTCGTAAAAATGGATAATGAGGGCTGCGGAGGCGATTGAGCAGATCATCCGCGACGGCTTCTAACATCTCGCTGGTGCTACCCGTCATTGCAACTCCAAGCGAACGGGCAAAACCTGCTGCGGTGGGCGTTGCCATGCGGGCAGGTGCCACAAAGGCAAATAGCTCTGCCACGTCAAGATGCTTTTGCTCACGTGCCGCACGCACCAAGGATTTTGTCGCCACTGCCTGTTGCGCCAAGCGCTCGATAAAAAAGGCCGAATGGCAAATGAGATGTGGTGCCGCACCCAGACGCGCCAAAGCCGAGGCAGACCCAAGCATTTCACCGCCCAAAATAGCACCTGCGGCGGCTGGCACCGCAGTCGGCGGCAAGTTAAATAATGGGTCAATTGCGTTCATTGTGAGCCGACACTAGCGAGAACATTTAGAAAACAAAAGATATGTTTGTTGTTCACTCGGAAACGCCGCAATTTGCCGCTAAAATATAACAACATCTGAAACGCAGGAGCCTCCCATGGATCAGAAATTCATCAATCTTTTTGATATTTACACGCATGGCGGCATGAAACGCCGCGAATTTCTTAAAAAACTCAAAGTGCTGGCCGGCACTGCTACGCTTACCCCAATTTTGGCTCAGCTTGAAAATTCATACGCCTATGCTGATACGGTGGCGCCGGATGATCCGCGTCTCATCACCAAGGAAATTGAAATTTTACCTGATATCAAGGGCCTGCTCGCCATGCCAAAGAGTGCCAAAGGGCCTCTTGGTGGCGTGATGGTTATCCACGAGAACCGCGGCCTCAACCCTCATATCAAGGACATCGTCCGGCGCGTCGCACTTGAGGGTTTTGTGGCTTTCGGTACGGATTATTTGTCGATGCAGGGTGGCACACCTGCCGATGAAGACAAAGCGCGCGATATGATTGGCACGCTTAAGCCCGAAGATATCAACGCGACATCCCTTGATGTGCGTGATGCGCTCTCATCCTACAAAGGTGTGAATGGCAAAGTGGGCGCTTTGGGCTTCTGTTGGGGTGGTGGCTTTGTGAACGCCCTTGCCGTGGCTGACCCGAAGCTAAATGCCGGTGTTGCCTATTACGGCATGCAGCCCAATGCCGCTGATACGGCCAAAATCCAAGCGCCACTCATGTTACATTACGCTGGCCTTGATACCCGCACCAATGCCGGCATTCCAGCTTTTGAAGCAGCCCTCAAGGCCAACAATAAAACCTATGAGATCTATGTCTATGATGGCGCCAACCATGCCTTTAACAACGACACCAACGCAGCGCGATATGACAAAGCCGCTGCCGATTTGGCTTGGGGCCGCAGCATGGGGTGGCTGAAGAAGTATCTCAACTGACGGGTTAAGCTGCATTGGTTGACCTTGCTGCAAGCGCTCTCTAAACGGGGCGCTTGTTTTCTTTTCAGGATTAACCCAATGCCCGTTTCCCCCGCTCTGCGCGAAGCTGCTCTTGCCTCCAAGGCTTGGCCTTTTGAGGAAGCGCGCAAATTATTAAAGCGCGTGGAAAAGTCCGGTCAGAAATCCGTGCTGTTTGAAACGGGTTACGGCCCATCAGGCCTGCCGCATATCGGCACCTTCGGCGAAGTGGCCCGCACGACAATGGTGCGCAAGGCTTTCTCGATGATGAGCGATCTGCCCACGCGTCTGTTGTGCTTCTCTGATGACATGGACGGGATGCGCAAGATCCCTGACAACGTGCCGGATAAGAATTTCTTGGCGCCCCATCTGCATAAACCTCTGACTTCGGTTCCTAACCCTTATGGCGAGGATTTTGAGAGCTATGGCCATCACAATAATGCCATGCTGCGGCGCTTCCTCGATACCTTCGGTTTTGATTATGAGTTTGCTTCGGCCACTGAATATTATAAGTCTGGCAAGTTTGATGCGATGCTCATTCATGTGTTGGAAAAATATCAGGCCATTATGGATGTGATGTTGCCCACGCTGGGCGCAGAACGCCAAGCCACCTATTCTCCTGTGTTGCCGATCTCGCCCACATCGGGCCGCGTGCTTTATGTGCCGATGAAGAAGGTGGATGCGAAAGCAGGCACCGTCACCTTCACAGACGAAGACGGCACAGATGTCACCCTTGATGTGCGTGGCGGCAGAGTGAAGCTGCAATGGAAGCCGGATTTCGGCATGCGTTGGGCGGCGCTACATGTTGATTTCGAAATGTTCGGCAAGGATCATCAAACCAATGCGCCGATCTATGACAAGATTTGTGAAATCCTCGGCGTTCCGGCACCTGAACATTATGTTTATGAATTATTCTTGGATGACCATGGCCAGAAGATTTCCAAATCGAAAGGCAATGGTATTTCCATTGATGAGTGGCTGACTTACGCAGACCCCAATTCACTCGCACTTTACATGTTCCAAAAACCGCGTGAGGCCAAGCGTCTCTATTTTGATGTGATCCCGCGCGCGGTGGATGAATATGATGCCTTCCTCAATGCCTACCAAAAGCAAGAAGGCAAACTGGCCGATCAATTGATGAATCCAGTTTGGCATATTCATGCTGGCAATCCGCCAAAGCCGGAAGCTGCTGGCCTCACATTCTCTTTGTTGCTGAATTTGGCAACGGTGGCCAACACCGAAGACAAAGCTGTAATGTGGGCTTTCATCAAGCGCTATAAGCCGGAGCTTGATCAGGCAAATCAGCCGCGGCTGGATTCACTGGTTGGCTATGCCATTCGTTATTATCAAGCCTTTGTGAAGCCTGCGAAGAAATATCGCGCGGCAGATGCAAATGAAGCACTGGCGCTGAAGGATTTGGCGGCTGCAATACGCTCTCTGCCTGAAGGTGCCACACCTGAGGAAATCCAGCATAAGGTTTATGAAGTTGGGCGGCGTGAGCCTCACACCACAACATTGAAAGATGGCTCCATCGGCGTGGCGCAGACTTGGTTCAATATGCTTTATCAAGTTCTGCTTGGTGAAGAAAAGGGCCCGCGCTTTGGCTCATTCGCTGCACTTTATGGTGTTGGCAATACTGTAAAGTTAATAGAGGCTGCACTGCGCGGAGAGTTTGCGCACTAGCCCTCTTCGCGCATGGCTTTCACATAGCGATCAATCGCCAAGGCTTCTTTGGAAAGCCCTTGGCGGTAGTAGAGCAAAAATCCAATCGCTAAGGTGCAGATCACTGATATTGTTGGCCCAGCAAAAAGCATAAAGCCTGCGACCGCGAAAAAATAACCTCTAATACCGCTGTTCAAGCTCTTCACAGCTTCAGTCAAAACCGTTGCAGTTTGCGCCGTCATCACCGCGGCCTGTGGCGTGTCGGCAGGCGCATCATCCAATCCGCCGATCATTGCCAAAGTATATGCCAATTTACGCAATCCGTAAGTGAACGAAAAAAAGCAGTGAGCAACGATACTGGTGATTGCCGCAAAATAAACTGTAAAAAGTTCCAAGCTGATGGGTGGCACAAAAGCAATCTCCATCATTGATGAATGAATGTGGTTGATTGAAGCCAGTGCACCGACAAACCCAATAAGAATGATCAATGTGGCCGATCCAAAATAGCTCATCGCGCTCGAAATTTGACCGAGTAAGATGCCATCGAAAGTGCGGTTTTCGCGCCGTGAATGAATCAGCATTAACATCCACTTCAGGCGCACCACATGCAGCTGCGCATTTAAAGTGCCGCGACCCAGTAAATTGAGCAATGGTTCATAAAGCCACCACACCACAAATATCATCAATAATGCAAACATGTGCGGCGCGTTAAAATCTGGTGGTAAATAGAAAGAAAAATTCATCCGTGAATTTCCTTAATCGTTTGCGCGGTTATGCCCGGCGCGCGGTCAAGAACATAGTTCAAATTGAAGGCTGATGAAGCCATGAATACCGGTGCTCCGTCAAGATCATGGGCTATGGCGGATTTGTTGTTGTCGATAAACCCTTCCATGGTTTTGGCGTCGGGTGCGGTGATCCAGCGCAGAATTTCAAAACGCGTGGTTTCAAATGAAGCTGGAACGCTATATTCATGTTCCAACCGATCAGCCAAAACATCAAGTTGCAACGCGCCCACCACGCCCACAATGGCGCCTGAGCCATCAATTGGCTTGAACAATTGCACCACACCTTCTTCGCCCAGTTCTTCCAAAGCAGAATTTAACTTCTTGGCCTTCATCGGGTCGCCCAATTTCACCCGGCGCAGAATTTCAGGCGCGAACGATGGCACACCGGTGAACACCAAATCTTCGCCCTCGGTTAACGTGTCGCCAATGCGTAATACGCCATGGTTAGGAATGCCTACCACATCGCCCGCAAAGGCTTCCTCGGCGATTGAGCGATCTTGCGCAAAGAAAAATTGCGGCGCGTTAATCGCCATTTGTTTTCCGGTTCGCACCACTTTCACTTTCATCCCGCGTTGCAAGCGGCCTGAACACACGCGCATGAAGGCAATACGGTCACGGTGGTTAGGGTCCATATTGGCTTGAATTTTAAACACCACGCCAGAAAGCTTTGGTTCAACGGCTCTCACAATGCGCTGTCTGGCTTTTTGATCACGCGGCGGTGGCGCATAGGCGATCAATGCTTCCAGCAAGTCTCGCACCCCAAAGTTTTTTATGGCCGAGCCAAAGAACACTGGCGAAAGATGGCCTTCCAGAAACGCCTGTCGGTCAAAGGCGTGGCCTGCCATAGCTTGCAGCTCAATCTCTTCGCGGAAATGCGCAGCACCTCGAGGTAGAATCTCATCAATCAATTTGTCATTTGGGCCAGAAACCAAAACACCCGCAGGGTCTTCATCAATGCGGCGCACGCGAGGCTGCATCAGATCATAAGTGCCAGCAAAAGTTTTACCAATGCCGATCGGCCACACCATTGGCACGACGGTAAGCGCCAAGCCTTTTTCGATCTCATCAAGCAAAGCCAAAGGCTCTTGGGCCTCACGGTCAAATTTATTGATGAAGGTGATAATGGGAATATCACGCAAGCGGCAAATCTCAAATAGCTTGCGTGTGCGGTCTTCAATGCCTTTGGCTCCGTCAATCACCATCACGGCTGCATCCACCGCCGTAAGTGTGCGGTAAGTGTCTTCACTAAAGTCTTCGTGGCCTGGCGTGTCCAACAAATTGAACACCGTGTTGTTATATTCAAAAGTCATCACCGAGGTGACAACTGAGATGCCACGCGCCCGCTCGATTGCCATCCAATCAGAGCGCGTGCGCCGCCTGTCGCCCTTGGCGCGCACTTGGCCGGCCAGCTGAATGGCACCGCCAAATAGCAACAATTTCTCGGTTAATGTGGTTTTGCCCGCGTCCGGATGCGAGATGATAGCGAAAGTGCGCCGGCGTTGTGCTTCGGTTTGAATGTCTGCCATGTTGGCGCGGGGCTTAGAGCAAATCGCTGATGATTTGAAGCGCTTTGCTGAGGGCAGCGAATTGAAATGTGGCTGACGATTTTGAAATCCGTCATGCCTGCGAAGGCAGGCACCCAGCTCCTTATCGCGGACTCAGTGGCCAAGAAGCTGGGCCCCTGCCTTCGCAGGGGTGACGACTGAGGGGGGGAGGTTTTGAATTCTTATTCAAAATGTCAAACAGCAATGAGCGCATAGCTATCCGCTTTGTGGGCCTCGTGTCATGCGAGGCCGGAAGGTTTTCTCTTACCGACAATGCATAAGCATTGCGGGTAAAAGGAAGCGCGTGGATTTCTCACGCGGGTGCGACCTTGTTTAGGGTCGCTGGGTAGAAGGCGCGGTACTCACCACGCGCTTTGAACAGGATCTAATGATTGATCTTTAACACGCCTAGAGGACGAACCCCAGATTGGCAGAACCACATAGTGGTTCCTGCGATCCGTAAACGACCTGCCTTACGACAGCCCGGCCCGTAGTAACCGGGGTAGATCAACAACTATCCGGTGAAAGCACCACGTTTCGTGCTTTCAGCAGAACTGTATTAAACCGACAACCCGAAGGATTATCGGCCCAGGCTTTCAGCAAGAGAGGCTGAAAGCCTGCCCCCTCGCCCCGACCACCGTCGCGAACGAGACCCTTGGTGAGGGGGAACAAATCCGCAGTATCTGAGATAGGAATAAATGTCAAGAACTTTATTTTGGCGATGTTGAGTTAATCTCAATTTCAAAAGCGGGTTATCGATGCTGGCTCAGCTCTGTCTGCTTTACGCACAATTGCTGTCGAGATGTTTAGAGAGCCGAATTAACGTGAACGGCCAAACCGAGAAGTGCCGGGCATTTGGTATTACTAAGCCGCCTGTTGGACCTGCTGTGTTGTCGGAATCCATATGGTGAAGCGCGCGCCATGACCCGGTACAGAATGTATTTCCAGGCCGCCGCCATGAAGCTTCATGATCTTTTCAACGGCAGGAATGCCCAGCCCAGTGCCAAAGCCTTTTGTGCTGAACAAAGGTTCACGTATCTTGTCAATCAATTCTGGGGGAATCCCAGGACCATTGTCCTCAATTGTGATTTCAATGCCTCGCACTGTCTGCCTTGTGCTCACGTCGATGCGCAAGGCGCGCCCGGCCATCTCGGCAAGTGGTTGTCCCCTATGGGTCATGGCCTCAATTGAATTCGTGATCAAATTGATGATTGCCTGGCCAGTTCGCTCGGGATCGATATTTGCTTTGAGGCCCTGAAGCCCGAGAACACAGTTGATGCTCAGCTCCGCAGGTTGGTTTACTGCCTGATCTTCCAATATAGCTTCAAGCCAAAAATCGATATCGGTCGGCGTTGTGTCGAGCGCTTGGGAACGAGAATATTCAAGAAGCTGTGAAATGATATTGTCGCAGCGCTTGATTCCGGAATCGATGCGAGCGATCAGGTTCGCGGTTTCAATGCCCGCGTCTTTCACCCTTCTATTGAGCACAAAGACAGTCGACCTGACCACCCCCAAAGGGTTACGCAGTTCGTGAGCTACAGTCGCGATCAACGTGCCAAGCTGGGCCATCTTGCCCTTCCTCACGATTTCCTCTTGGGCCGACTGGAGTTCTTCTGCCTTTTGCCAAAGCTGGGTATTTAGAATAGTGACGCTTTCGTTCAATTCCTTAAGCTTAGCTGCGGCTTTCAGCGCTTCTGCTTCAGATTTTTCTGCGGCGTCACGTGATATAGCCAAGATTTCAGCATGAAGCTTCACCTCGCGCGCTTGTTTAGTACGAATTAAATAGGCCAGTGTGGGAACACCGAATGCGAGTGCCATGACAAGACCAAGGCCAATTGTGAGCACTCCAAATGTCCGCTTGAAGAATTCGGCGGTCTTGGTCTGGTCTACATAAGTTTCAACAATGGCGCGGAGGTCGCCATTCGCCTTTAGCACTGGTACATATGCCTCCGCATAAAGCGACGGCATGTTGCGCTCTTTTGTGCCGTCATTGAGTGAAATCATGCTTGTTTTGCTGGTGACTATATCCAACGCATCGTCGTCGATGTGATCTGCGTCCGCCTCCCTTTCAAAAGTTTCGGGATCGGACTCCAGAATCGTTTTGCCCTTTGCGTCATAGAGCTTGAATCGAAAGACATTGCCGACTTTAGCGGCGGTCGACACGACGTTGTTCTGGCGATCATCAAGCTTGCCGTCGACGAGAAGCCGATTGAGATCGGGCATGGTGTTGATGAAGTATTTGGCCCAATCCTCGGCCTTTGTTCGCGCATCCATCGAGACCGCATGGTCAACGGCGTAATTCACCCCAAAGAAGACTGAGGCGGCAAGCACGAACATGCCAAAAATTGCGGCAACAATAAATCTTTTCAGGTTGAAGGACGAATGAACATCCAGCATAATTGGGCCTCGGATGGTGTAGGGACAGCCATAATCCGACACTGGTGACCAAGAACGCCTTAAGCTTGGCCGTCCAAGGGGCAAATTTCTGGTCTAGCAGTTAACTAATGATTTATTCCCTGCGTCGAAATTGATGAGGGCTTTGACGCTGTGCTAAATAGACATTGGAGGCACACTCTGCCCAACAAGAAACTTCCGCACTGGGTCAATCTTGTCATTCTATTCAAATTCAGTACTTTCCAATCCCGCTTCAAAAGCGGAAATTCAGAAAGCCATCACCGTTTCATCCTCTCCCGTTGTTAAAAACGAGCGAGGGCAAACTGTGCACTTAGCCCAAACCATCCCATCAGCGGGCTTAATTGCCAGCCCCACCTCCAGTGTTGCTCCCAGCCGACACCTGTGGCAGATGGGGCCCCATGACAAATTTGGCTCTCGTTGGGGATATTGGTGGCACGAATGCGCGCTTCGGCTTGATAGAGCTGGGCAGTATCAATGTGCGTGATGTCGAGATTTTGAAGGGAACTGATTTCCCAACCCTTGAGGCTGTGATCGCCCATTATCTCGAAAAGCGCGGCATCACCGAATTGGCTGCGGCAGCGGTAGATGTGGCAGCACCTGTTGATCGCCAAGTGATCCGCCTGACCAATAGAGATTGGAGCTTTAGCAAAGAAAGCTTGCGCAGCGCCGCCCGCGCCAA
>DATCEN010000246.1:0-4951 GCA_036510015.1 Aestuariivirga sp. | reverse complement strand
CGGCCTAACCTCCCCCTCGGCGGGCTTGTCCCGCTGATCCAGCCTAAATGCCAGCAGCTCTCTGGATGGGCGGATCAAGTCCGCCCATGGAGAGTTATTTGAAAATGATAACATCATGGAGCGGCTATAGCGGATTGAATACACAAAGGGAATCGGTCACTGTTTCAGCCGTTTAGGTATTTGATTGGCTGGGGAGGTAGCAACGTATGGGCAATTCGGATTCGGGTCATTTTGAATATGATAAAATCATCGAAAAGTATTCTTTGGGCACCATACTTGCGGCAAGGGATTTGCGGTTAACTGCCTCAGGCGATATTGCACTCACTCCTGATGGTGACTTCAAGGTTGGTGATGATTATTGCAATGCAATGCACAGACTTGTTGTTCGTTGGTGCGCCCACATTAATATTTTAAGTACTCTGATCAAATTAGTCGAGTTGGAACAATACAAATTAAAGGAAGCCGAAGCTGATAAAAATTCAATTGCAGATCAACTTTTCACGAGCCCCCGCTACGCTCAATATTTCATGAGCTGACTTCTAAAATTGAGGCAAGCGAGTTTGGATCCGCCACATGCGCAGGTTCGCTAATGATAGTTTTGAGCAATATACTGTTACGTTACAAAGAAGACTTGAAGAGCACTAATCCAAAATGGATCGGAATTAGGCCATTATTTCAGGGGTATTCATTCGGCCAAGTTGTTGTTGCCGCAGCAAACAATTTCCGACACCACGACGAATGGGCCAGAACACGAAAGTTAGATGCCAAGCAAAAGAAAAATATCGAAGTAATATCTTTTGTTTTGAAATCATATCCATTGTCATTAGGCGCTAGCGTTCAATGGAGACGTAATGCTTGCGTGGACTTACTGCACTTAATTTGCGCCAATGACTTCACACGCTTAGAGACCAACCTCTTTGAATTTGCAAAAGCTATGTGCATTTAAATAATAACTTTGTATCTGACTCAATCCCCCTACCCACCTCCTTAAAATTCAGCTACGCCCTCTTCCCATGCCGACCCTCGTTTTCACGCATCCCGCCTCTCTCGCCCATGAAACGCCTTCTGGCCACCCAGAGCGCATAGACCGCATTCGCGTCGTGCATCAGGTGATTGCATCGCCGCATTTTAAGGCGCTGATCCACCGCGAAGCGCCGCTGGGAACCGAAACGCAAATTCTGCGCGCTCACACGCCGGAGCATTACCGCAACATTCTGGCTTCTGCGCCCGAAGCTGGTTTTGAATATCTTGAACCCTCAACAGTGATGAGTCCGGGCACCCTGCCCGCCGCCTTGCGCGCTGTGGGTGCGGCTTGTGCTGCCGTTGATGCTGTGATTGCTGGCGATGGCGAAAATGCCTTTTGTGCATTGCGCCCGCCCGGCCATCATGCCGAGGCCAACCGCGCCATGGGTTTTTGCCTGTTTAATCAGGCCGCAATTTCAGCATTACATGCCCGCGCTGCGCATGGGCTCAAGCGCGTGGCAGTAGTGGATTTTGATGTGCATCACGGCAATGGCACGCAGGATATATTCTGGAGCGACAAAGATTTATTCTATGGCTCCACCCACCAAATGCCGCTTTATCCCGGTACAGGTGCGGCCTCAGAAACTGGTGTGGGAAACATATTCAACGCGCCGCTTAAGGCAGGCGACGGCGGAGAAGAATTTCGCGCCGCGATGAACGGCGTTATTTTGCCTGCGCTAAATTTGTTTGAACCAGAACTGATCATCATCTCCGCTGGTTTTGATGCCCATGTGCGCGACCCACTGGGCAGCTTAAAATTGGTGGAGGAGGATTTCGCTTGGGCCACTTTGGAAATTATGGATATTGCCGATCGGCATTGTGACAGTAAAATTGTATCGGTGCTGGAAGGCGGCTATGATCTGCAAGGGCTGGCGGGCGGCGTTGGCGCACATTTGCAAACGCTGATGCATGGTGAAGCTGCGGTGCGTATGCACCAAGACAACGAGGACGAAGGCAATGGCTGAAGTTGAAATTTCTAAGATGAGTTTTGAGGCCGCCTTGGCAGAGCTGGAGCAGATCGTTGCGCGCCTTGAAGGTGGCAAGGTTGAGCTTGAGGAATCAATCAAGATTTATGAACGAGGCGAAGCGCTTCGCAAACATTGTGATGCCAAATTGGCAGAAGCCGAAGCGCGCATTGAGAAGATAACTCTATCGCCGCAAGGCAAGCCCACCGGAACCACGAAGCTGGATGTTGAGTGACAACGCCTGATAAACTTCGCATTGATGAAGCGCTGGTTTCACGCGGACTTTATACATCGCGGGCAAGAGCCCGCGATGCGGTGTTGCGCGGCACAGTTTTGGTCAATGGCACGCCCGCCCGGAAGCCCGCGCAAATGGTGGCTGAGGTCGATGTGCTTACCTCTGCGGATGGCGGACAGAATTACGTTTCTCGCGCCGCGCTGAAACTTATCCATGCACTGGATCATTTTAAGTTTGAGGTCGCAGGCCGCCGCTGCCTGGATCTTGGCGCTTCCACGGGTGGCTTCACCCAAGTCCTGCTCGAACGCGGTGCCAGCCAAGTTATCGCCATTGAAGTGGGCCACGGGCAAATGGTTTTGCAGGATGACCGCATCAAATTGCTGGAAGGTATGAATGCGCGTGATTTAACGCATGAAGAAGTGCCTGTTGATGTCAGCGCGATCACCTGCGACGTGAGCTTTATTCCCCTGCATATTGCATTGGATGCAGCCCTTGATCTGGTGGCCGAAGGCGCATGGTTGGTGGCGCTTTTGAAACCACAATTTGAAGTCGGCCGCAGTGGCGTTTCTCGTGGCGGCATTGTGCGTGATGATTTACTTATTGCCAAAGCCTGCACTGATGTGGCGGACTATGTGCACAAAAAGGGCTGGCGCGTGAAAGGCATAATTTCCTCGCCCATTGAGGGCGGGGATGGCAATGAAGAGTTTTTATTGGCGGCAATTAAGTGACTATTCGCGCCGCTTTTATCCACCAATTCGGATGAAGCTTGGCCAATTCAACAGCTGTTTTCTCCGCCTCAGAAAAATCCCGCGCAATGCCAAAACACGTGGCACCGGAACCCGACATCAATACTGGAAACAGATCAGTCTTGTGCAGCGCCGATAACACATTCACGATCTTCGGTTGAACGTGAATTGCAGCTACCGTCATATCATTGCGCCAATCAGCTTTTGTTGGTTGCGCCCGCAACTCGCCCTGTTTGAGCGCCATGGCTTTGAACACTTCGGCGGTAGAACAAGCCACAAGCGGATTCACCAAAACCAGTGCGGGCGGGAGCTGTTCCGTCAGCACACTGAACTTTTCACCAATACCCTGCATCAAACAGGCTTGGCTTCGAAAACACACCGGAACATCCGCGCCTAAATCCGTGGCAAGGCTAGTGATTTCATCCTCACTTAATGTTTTTTCGACAAGCCGCAACAGTGCGCGCAACATTGCCGCCGCATCTGCTGAGCCGCCGCCGATGCCAGAAGCCACCGGCAAATTCTTTTCTAACTTCACATGAACCAAAGGCAACTCCATGCGTGCCGCTAGCCAAGAATAGGCTTTCCACATGCTGTTGGATAAGCCCGTTGGCACATCAGCTGCAAAGGGCCCGAAAACTTCAAGCGCATTCACTTTGGCTGGTTCAATGCTGAGAACATCCGCCACATCAACAAACACAACACACGATGACAGCTCATGATAGCCATCCGGCCTGCGCCCAAGGATATGCAAATTGAGATTGACCTTGGCTTTGGCCAATTCAGTGATGGGCAGCATCAGCCGTTGTCAGGCTTCTTTGCAGGATCAACAGTTGTCGGCGCATCGGCAGGCTTGGCTGCCAAATCAGGTGGCAAGCCATCTTTAAGCTTGGCGGCAATGCGCGGAACATCAGCATCATCCGGATGATTATCAAGCGCATGTTGCCATTGGAAACGCGCTTCCAATTCGCGACCACCACGCCAATAAACATCACCCAGATGTTCAGCAATGATAGGATCAGACGGGATTAAATCCACTGCGCGTTCACAATAGGTCGCGGCATCAGTATAATTCTTTAAAACGAAATAGGCCCAACCCAAACTGTCGGTTATGTAGCCATCATTAGGCTTGAGGCTAACCGCCTTTTTCACCATGCTCAACGCCTCATCGAGATTGATGCCGCGATCAATCATCGAATAGCCGAGATAGTTCAAAACTTGTGGATCATCCTTGGAGAGAGCTAGCGCTTTGCGGAAATCCGCTTCGGATTTGTCATATTGTTTGAGGTGGTCATAGGTTATGCCGCGATCATAATACACATGCCACGCATTGGCCTCATTGCCGCTCATCAGGGCAATGGCCTTGTCATAGCTATCTGCCGCTTCGGTAAATTGTTCATTGGAGCGATAAGCTCCGCCTAAGGTGACATTAGCATCAATATCGTTAGGTGAGCGCAGCACCAGTTGTTTCAGTTTATCGATGGCTTCGGGCTTATGACCGAGGATCAATTGATTGACGGCGATTTGCATATCAGCGAAATCACGCAATGGCGAGGTTTTGGAAATTTGTTCATAAGAAGCAGTCGAAGCTTCAATGTCTTTCATGTTATTTTGCGCACCCGCCAGTGTGGCCAAAACAAAATCACGGTCTAACGTTAAAGGCAGCGCCAGTTGAGCAAAAATTACAGCCGCCTCACCGGTTTCTTCTGAGCTCATCGCCGAAGAAATAGAGAACAAAATTTCACCAGCCGCAGCGTTGGGCGTGGCAACAAAAGGTTGAGGCTTTGGGGCAGTGGCCAAATCCTTCAGTTGTTGCGTTATCATAACATTGCCATTGTCGGCCGTCAGATAGGCCCGATAAATTTTTTCAGCATCGGCTTTGTTGCCTTGGCGCTCTAAATAGTTGCCATACGCCTGCACCACACGCAGTGAGCCGGGCGCCAATTGATAAGCACTTTTATAGGCGGCATCGGCGCGTACTTTGT
>DATCEN010000245.1:0-4073 GCA_036510015.1 Aestuariivirga sp. | reverse complement strand
TCGCGGTAAGCATTGGTGCGGTCGGGGAAGAACATCGCCCCAAATTGACAACACACAAGATCGAAACTCGCATTTTCGAACGGCAGCGACATGGCATCGGCTTGCCGCCAAGTGATGCGACTGTCTGGTGGTTGTTTCGAGGCAGCATAGTCGAGCATGGGCTGGTTGAGATCAGTGACGGTATAGCGAGCATCGGGAGACAGTTTTGGTGCCAACATACGCGTAACAACGCCTGTGCCAGCCGCTATTTCCAAAACGGCGTTTGGTAAGAGGGCTGCTGCCCGCTTGGCAATATCAATAGCGTATGCCTCGAATATCAATGGCACCATATAGCGGTCATAGTTTTCGGGGATCGAGCCAGAGAATAATTTGTCGGCTTCCAACATTGCCAGCACCCTTGGATGGTTTGATTACCGACCACCGTATCACATCATTATGAGACGTCCATGGACTTGTGGATTGCTTATCGGTGGTGGAGAGCCATTGCCGCAAAAGCTTTAACCCTGCCGCCCCCAACTCTAGCCCTTTCATGTTGCATCTGCTAAGAGGCCCCGCTTGAAGGATAACCCGCATGCGTAAAGCCGAAATTGCCCGCTCCACCACTGAAACCTCGATCAAGGCCAGCGTCAACTTGGACGGCACTGGCACCTTTGCCGTGAAAACCGGTGTGGGCTTTTTCGATCACATGATGGAACAGCTCGCACGCCATTCGCTGATTGATATCGAGATCACCGCCAAGGGCGATTTGCACATTGACGATCACCACACCGTGGAAGATGCAGGCATTGCCTTGGGCCAAGCCGTGGCCAAAGCCTTAGGCGAGCGCAAAGGCATCAGGCGTTATGGCTCATGTGATCTGCCAATGGACGAAGCACTCAGCCGTTGCGCCATTGACGTTTCTGGCCGGCCATTTCTGATTTTCAAAGTCAATTTCCCAACTGCCAAGATTGGCACTTTCGATACGGAACTGGTGCGCGAATGGTTCCAGGCCTTTGCCATGAATGCTGGCATCACTTTGCATATTGAAAATGCCTATGGTGCCAATTCGCATCACATTGCCGAAAGCTGTTTCAAAGCTCTGGCTCGCAGCTTACGTGATGCGTTGGAAATTGATCCGCGCCAGCAAAACCGTATTCCCTCCACCAAAGGTACGTTAGGTTAAAGACGTGGGCAAAACTGTTATCATCGATTACGGCTCCGGCAATCTGCATTCAGCGCATAAGGCGTTTGAGCGTGCTGCCGCGGAAGCCAAATTGAAGGAACAAATCATCGTATCAGCCAAGCCTGAAGTGGTGGCTGAGGCCGACCGTATTGTGCTGCCCGGTGTTGGCGCATTTAAGGATTGTCGCAACGGCCTAATGGCGCTGGACGGCATGGAACAAGCCATGCGCGAGCAAGTGATCGGTAGGGGTCGGCCGTTCTTGGGAATCTGCGTGGGCATGCAGTTGATGGCCACACGCGGGCTGGAACACGAAACCACCAACGGCCTTGGCTGGATTGCAGGTGATGTGAAACCCATCGCACCCAAAGATCCTGCGCTGAAAATTCCGCACATGGGGTGGAACACGATTACGCCAACTGTGCAACATGCGTTGCTGGATGGCATAAATACGGGCGACGGTGGCCTCAACGCCTACTTTGTTCACTCCTATCATGTGGAATGCACCTTGCCTGAAGACGTGGTGGCCACCGCAGACTATGGCGGCCCAGTCACCGCCATGATCGCTTATGAAAATATGGTGGGCACACAGTTTCACCCTGAAAAAAGCCAAGCCCTTGGTCTGGCGTTGATTGCCAATTTCTTGCGGTGGAAGCCGTGAGTGGATTGGTGCCAGAACTCATTGTGTCTGATCTTCAGACCAGTCTTGAGTTCTGGGTTGATATGCTGGATTTCTCTGTGCTTTATGATCGGCCAGAAGAGAAATTCGCATATTTGCGTCATGGTGCATGTGATGTGATGCTTGAGGAATTGGGTGAGGCGCGCCAATGGGTCGCGGCCGATTTGCAAAAGCCTTTTGGCCGTGGGATCAACTTTCAATTGGAAGCAAGTGATTGGTCAAAGCAGCTAGCAAATCTATGCCAGAATAATTGGCCACTATTCATGGAACCCGAAACCAAATGGTATCGCGCAGGTGAAGTTGAAAAGGGCCAAAGCCAGTTCATCGTGCAAGACCCAGATGGCTATCTGCTGCGTCTCGCGCAGTCTGTCGGGGAGCGTAAACTCCAATGATCCTTTTTCCCGCCATAGATTTGAAAGACGGCAAATGCGTACGCTTGAAATTGGGCGATATGGCGCAGGCCACCGTTTATAACGAAAGCCCAGCAACACAAGCTTTGGCCTTTGAGCAACAGGGCTTCCAATGGCTGCATGTGGTTGACCTGAATGGTGCTTTCGAAGGTCACTCGGTGAATGGTGCTGCGGTGGAAGAAATTTTGCGCGCAACCAAGAACCCCGTTCAACTTGGCGGCGGCATTCGTGACTTGGCGCAGATAGAGGCGTGGTTGAACAAAGGCCTCGCCCGCGTAATCTTGGGCACAGTTGCGGTGCGCGATCCGGCACTGGTCATTGAAGCTTGCAAAAAATTTCCGGGAAAAGTGGCCGTTGGCATTGACGCGAAGGGCGGCAAGGTGGCCGTTGAAGGCTGGGCAGAAGCCTCATCACTCGGCGTCATCGAGCTCGCTAAAAAATTTGAAGGTGCTGGTGTTGCGGCAATTATTTACACAGACATAGACCGCGATGGCATTTTGACCGGCATCAATTGGCCCGCAACCTTGGCGCTAGCTGATGCGGTTTCCATTCCGGTGATCGCATCAGGCGGTCTTGCTTCGCTGGATGATATTCGCCGCATGACGCAGCCAGATGCGCGCAAATTGGCCGGGGCCATAACCGGTCGTGCACTTTATGATGGCCGCATCAAACCTGAAGAAGCATTATCAATTTTGAGGGCCGCATAATGCTGAAGATGAGACTGATTCCGTGTCTTGATGTCAAAGATGGCCGTGTGGTCAAAGGCGTGAACTTCATTGATCTGCGTGATGCAGGTGATCCAGTGGAAGCGGCCAAGGCCTATGACAAAGCGGGCGCGGATGAATTGTGTTTTCTTGACATCACCGCAACCCATGAAAATCGCGGCACGATGTTTGATGTAGTGCGGCGCACCGCCGAAGCTTGCTTCATGCCGCTCACTGTCGGCGGCGGAGTGCGCGCACTGGAAGATATCCGCCAGCTTTTGTTGTCAGGTGCTGACAAAGTCTCGATCAATTCTGCTGCTGTATTGCGGCGCGAATTCGTGAAAGAAGCAGCCGAAAAATTTGGCAGCCAATGTATTGTTGTTGCCATAGACGCCAAAGAAACAACACCCGGCAAATTTGAAATTTTCACTCATGGTGGCCGCAAAGAAACTGGCATTGATGCCGTGGCCTTCGCGCGTGAGGTAACAGCATTGGGTGCGGGTGAAATTCTGCTCACCTCGATGGATAGAGACGGAACCGGCAAGGGTTTTAATCTAGCACTCACCCGCGCGGTGGCGGACGCTGTGACAATCCCGGTGATCGCCTCAGGCGGTGTGGGCACGCTCGATCACTTGGTGGAAGGCATCAAAGAAGGCCACGCCACAGCTGTTTTGGCGGCCTCGATTTTTCACTTCGGAACCTTTACCATAGGTCAAGCCAAAGCCCATATGGCCAAGGCTGGCATTCCCATGAGGATGGCAACATGAGCACGATTGAAAAACTGGCCGCCACGATAGCGGCTCGCACCAAGGCTTCACCAGACTCGTCTTACACTGCCAAGCTTCTCAATGCGGGCGTTGAAAAATGCGCCAAGAAATTTGGTGAAGAGGCCTTTGAATTGGCGCTGGCCGCTGCTGTAAATGACCGCGCCCACACCGCCCAAGAAGCAGCAGATGTGATTTATCACTTGCTGGTTTTGTTGCAAGCCGCGGGTGTTTCATTGAAAGAGGTTGAAGAGATTCTCACTCACCGTGAAAGCCAAAGCGGCTTGCAAGAAAAGGCCAGCCGCAATGGCTGAGTTGGACGAAGATTTCGCACGCGAAGTCTCGCCCTTCCGACGC
>DATCEN010000244.1:0-2539 GCA_036510015.1 Aestuariivirga sp. | reverse complement strand
GTCAGGTTCACCGTCATGAACTGGATGCCAGTGGAGAAGATGCGAGACATATAGTCCTAGTAGGAACTAATGTCAGCTACAATAGTTCACTATTCAATTGCCCAGAACCACTTCCGTCGATCATTTTTCTGCCACTGGTGCCCAAGTGGTTGAACGTGTCGAGGTGAACCAAACGATACGCGTTGGAAATGCCAAATGAGCTTGCCGAACTACGGACGTGCTCGACATGCACGAGGCCATTCACGGTTAACAAGCTTAGAGCAGACTTTATTCGTTCTTGTCGGATATCGGCGTATTCTTCGATCTGCTTGTATGTAATGTGAACAAGATTCGTAGAGTTGTCACGCCGCGCAACAAAGGCAAGATACATTTTGAGCGCATCAAGTTCTGTGACCTTACGAAGATGGAAATCTTTAAAGGCTAAAATGCGGTCCCCATGATACAGCCGCCGAGCTGGAAGCTTTCCCCAGCCCTTTAGCGGATCAAAACTACTGAGTTTAAATTGGCTCTGCTTAGTCGTTGAGCGTTCCAGGATTTTCAAGGCACAGAGCAGATTCAATCCATGAGAAACCTTGGTTCTACTCAACCCTGTGACTATGCCAAACTCGTCATAAGTAATGGATGAACTACCGGCGTCGTCGGCGTTGTGCGCCACCACTATTAAAAGCATCAAAGCGGCTGTGCAGGAAGATCCATCCTTTGCCCAACGAAGTTGATCCAGTCCACCATCTTCGATCCAGCGAGTTGGCAACTTGACCCAGTTCCGAGAAATCATTTGCGGGGTCCTCGAGTATGGTTTGCGGAGTGAACGACATAAAGTGCAAATGCTGCAAGCCCAATGGCCGAAAGACCTATCAGCATTGCCAAGACGTCTGGTGATGCAGCGAGCAAAACGGTGAACAAACGAATGAGAAATTCAAAAGTCTTTTCCAAAGTGGCACTCCTAAATTTGGCGATTGTGCAAAATTTAGGTGAAGCCTAGAGTTTAATCTAGATACAACTACAGGCCAAATACCTCTACTTCGGCAAAAAAATCGTTTTTTATCAAGTATTAGTTACAAAAAAACTAGGTTATGTGCAATCCCAATTTAGTCCATGAACAATGGCATGTGGACTAAAATGACCTGTCAATTCGATTCGCGCGGAGAATATTGCTCACTCCCACTCAATAGTTCCCGGTGGTTTGCTGGTGACATCATAAACCACGCGGTTAATGCCCTTCACCTCGTTGATGATGCGTGTTGCAGCGCGGCCCAAGAAGGCCATGTCGAAGGGATAAAAATCCGCTGTCATGCCATCAACTGATGTGACAGCCCGCAGCGCCAGAACCCGGTCATAAGTTCTGCCATCGCCCATCACGCCAACGGTTTGCACCGGAAGCAAAATCGAAAAGGCCTGCCAGATTTTATCGTAAAGTCCGGCTTTGCGGATTTCGTCGATGTAAATCGCATCGGCCTTTTGCAGGATTTGCAATTTCTCACGCGTGACACCGCCGGGCAAGCGAATGGCAAGGCCGGGGCCGGGGAACGGATGACGGCCAATGAATTCCTGCGGCAAGCCAAGCTCCCGCCCAAGTGCGCGCACTTCATCTTTGAACAGATCGCGCAGCGGTTCCACCAGTTGCATCTTCATGCGCGCAGGAAGTCCACCAACATTGTGGTGCGACTTGATGGTGACGGATGGCCCGCCGGTGAATGAAACGCTTTCAATCACATCAGGGTAGAGTGTGCCTTGCGCCAAGAAATCCGCGCCGCCGATTTTCTTGGCCTCGCGCTCAAACACATCAATGAAAAGCCTGCCGATGGTTTTGCGTTTGGTTTCGGGATCGGCCTCGCCTTCCAATGCGGTGATGAATTCATCCGAAGCATCCACATGCACCAGCGGCAAGTTATAAGCTTTGCGGAACATCTCGACCACTTGTGCCGCTTCGTTCAAACGCATCAAGCCGTGATCGACCAATACGCAAGTGAGTTGATCGCCCACCGCTTCGTGGATGAGCACGGCAGCCACTGACGAATCCACGCCACCTGATAGCCCGCATAGAACTTTGCCCTTGCCAACTTGGGCACGGATTTTGGCAATGGCCTCGGCGCGGAAGGCCTTCATCGTCCAATCTGATTTGCAGCCTGCAATGTTCATTACGAAATTGCGCAAGAGCTTTGCGCCATCGGGCGTGTGCACCACTTCGGGGTGGAACATGGTGGTATAAATTTTGCGTGGCTCATCACTGGCAATGGCGAAGGGTGCGTTTTCTGAGGTGGCCTTCACGGTGAAGCCTGTGGGCAGTTTGGTCACGCGGTCGCCATGGCTCATCCAAACCGGATAGTTCTGGCCCACATTCCACAAGCCATCAAACAATGCGCTTTTTTCTGTGATGGTGATTTCGGCGCGGCCGAATTCTGCGGCGTGGCCGCCTTCAACCACGCCACCCAATTGCAGCGCCGTGGTTTGCTGGCCGTAGCAGATAGAAAGAATAGGAAGCTTTGAGTCGAATATAACTTGAGGCGCGCGGGGAGAACCTTCGCGGGTGACACTATCT
>DATCEN010000243.1:0-2382 GCA_036510015.1 Aestuariivirga sp. | reverse complement strand
TGAAGGTTTTAGATATTGGTTCTGGCTGGGGCGGCCTTGGGCTTTATCTCGCTGAAATGTATGGCGTGGAGCTTACTGGCGTTACACTTTCAGAAGAACAGTTTAAAATTTCAAATGACTTGGCAAAAGAACGTGGACTTTCCGATAAAGTGCGGTTCCTGTTGCAAGATTACCGCACACTTGATGGCAAGTTTGACCGGATTGTTTCGGTTGGAATGTTTGAGCACGTGGGCGTTACGCGTTTCCGCGAATTCTTTGACAAATGCGGTGCCTTACTGAAGGTTGACGGCACGGCCCTGCTGCATTCGATCAACCGCTCTGATGGGCCAGGCGCCACAAGCGCATGGATTGCAAAATATATATTCCCAGGTGGCTATGTACCCTCTTTATCGGAAGTGACTCCCGTAATGGAGAAGGCTGGCCTTTACATTACCGACATAGAAATTTTGCGTACGCACTATGCGCGGACCTTGGATTTCTGGCGCAATCGATTTATGGCCAATCGCGATAAGGCAAAAGCGCTTTATGATGAACGTTTCTGCCGCATGTGGGAATTTTATTTGGCTGTGTCAGAATGCGGGTTTCGCTTTGTCGGTATGAACAATTTTCAAATTCAGTTCGGGCTTGATCAACATTATTTGCCTATAACCCGCGATTATATTTTGGCCGAAGAGGCCAAATTGCGATTAAAAGAAGCCAAATCCAAATATTACAAATCTGTTCCAGCAACAAAGCTCTCGGGCAAGCGCAGTATAGCTAAGCAAAAATAGCCGCCCAATCAACCTGCCCCAATCTTGCCACACCTGCGCGAAGGGTTTATGAGTTCAATTTTTAGTAGTGATATTGGAGATGGTCGTGGTCATGAAATCGGGTTTTGCCAAAGGGTTAGCGGCCCTTACGTTCCTCGCTTTATCGTCAGTTGCCGCCTCGGCGACGCAGATTGATATTCTGGTGAATAAAGTCACCCAGCATATGATCGTGAAGGTGGACG
Organism: Aestuariivirga sp.; assembly: GCA_036510015.1. GTDB lineage: Bacteria > Pseudomonadota > Alphaproteobacteria > Rhizobiales > Aestuariivirgaceae > Aestuariivirga. The sequence goes on along the minus strand of DATCEN010000243.1, from coordinate 1,391 downwards.
GCGTTCAACAATATGATTGGCTGGTTTCATCGGGTGCGCCCAGTCTCGGCTATGATACACCATCGGGTGATTTTCATATTTTCCGCATGGAAAAAGATCACTTCAGCAAGGAATGGGACGATGCGCCTATGCCTTATTCCATGTTCTTCACTGGCATTGGCCATGCCATTCACGGTTCATACCATGTGAAAAACTTAGGCAGCCCTGTCTCGCACGGCTGTGTGCGTTTGTTGCCCGCCAATGCTGCAATTTTGTTTGATTTGATTAAGAAGGCTGGCTTCAAGAATAATACGGTGTCCATTCGTGGTGGCAGGCCTGGCCTGTTCCAACCGCCAGAGGTTTTGTTGACCACCGAGGCCACGTTCCACATGTCGCCGAAGGACCATAATGCGCCGGCGGCGGCCATGGCCTCAGTTGCCCCAGCCGCAACTACGGTTCACAGCCCATTCTGGTTTCTAAGTCCGCAAGCCAAAAAGGTTGATGTGGTGAAAGTTGAGCCAACCAAGAAGAAGCTCAAGAAACTGGTTAAGAAACGCAAACCGATCACGACGCCTGACGCGCCAACAGCTCCAGACGCGCCTAAGGATCCGCAGCAAGGCTGAGGCTTTCTTTTTTGCTCACATGATGCAAATCCGTCATCCCCGCTTTCGCGGGAATGACGGCTGCTCAATGACTATTCAGTCGCTCGGACTATTCCGCCGCTGGTTTGAACTGAGATAGCTTTGCTGTTGGCTTGGTCGTGAGGCGCGCGAGCTGTTCTTCCAACTCATCAACACGCGCATCAACCGCCGCCACGTCTGGATCAACGACCTTGGGCTCATCACGCTTTCCGATGAAGCGTGCGAACACCCAACGGAACAGGCGCGCCACGTCATCCATAACCACATAGAATGATGGCACGAAAATCAGGCTGAGGCCGGTTGATACAATAAGACCACCGATCACCGCCGTAGCCATGGGTGAGCGGAACGAACCACCTTCACCAATGCCTAAGGCTGTTGGGAACATGCCAGCACCCATCGCTATGGTTGTCATTACAATGGGACGTGCGCGTTTCAGGCCAGCGTCGATCACCGCGTCAACACGCTCCATGCCAGCTTTTTTTCGCTCTACCGCAAAGTCCACCAGCATGATGGCGTTCTTGGCCACAATGCCGATCAGCATCAACATGCCGATGGTGACGGGCATAGAGAAGGCTTGGTGTGTCAAAAGCAAAGCCAAGACCACGCCGCCAATTGAAAGCGGCAATGATAGCAAAATTGAGAATGGCACGAAGAAATTACGCAGCAACAAGACCAATATGAAATACATCAGCAGAATGCCAAAGCCACCGGCATTGATGAAGCCAGAGGATACTTCGCCTTGAATTTCAGCATCGGCACCGGCTTGAA
>DATCEN010000242.1:0-2919 GCA_036510015.1 Aestuariivirga sp. | reverse complement strand
TGTACCAGAACCGCAGGAACACCGTTGGATAGACCGGCATTGCGCAAGTCTTCAACCGAATCCACGACGTCGGCCACGTCAGTCAGCTTCACAGCAGCGTTGTTGCGATAAGCAATCACCAATTCGCGGTATTGTTCTGCGTGACTGGCTTGGTCATTGGTGTAAATTTGGAAATGAGTGGAATTATTCTCAATCGCGCCTTTGGGGCTATTGGCATTAGCAGAAGCCAGAGCGGCACGCACATCTTCAAGACCAATGCCATATTTGAACAAAGCGTCAGGGTTTAATTCAACGCGCACTGCCGGCAGTGAACTTCCTGAAACGTCAACTTCGCCAATGCCGGAAAGTTGCGATAACCGTTGCTGCAAAATGTTTGAGGCCGCATCATACAATTGGCCTTGGGTGCGGGTGGGTGAAGTGAGTACGAGAATTAGTATCGGGCTATCTGACGGATTCACTTTATGATAGCTGGGGTTTGATTTTAGGCTTGCTGGCAAATCAGCTCGCGCCGCATTGATCGCTGCCTGCACATCACGCGCGGCACCATCAATACTGCGGTCCAACCCAAATTGCAGCACAACGCGAGTTGAATTGGTCGAACTTGACGAGGTCATCTCCGTCACATCAGCGATCTGCCCGAGGTGCCTTTCGAGCGGGCTGGCTACGCTGGAAGCCATGGTATCAGGATTTGCACCCGGCATGCTGGCCTGAACCGAGATGGTTGGAAAATCAATTTGCGGCAAGGGTGACACTGGCAATTTCTCAAAGGCAAACACGCCAGCGAGCACGATGCCAATCGTTATCAACGTGGTCGCCACGGCGCGCTTGATAAAAAGCGCGGAAATGCCGTTGTCAAAAATGCTCATGGCACTTTCACAGATGAGACAGGCGAGGACGCCGCACCAAAACGTGCGCCCAACCGTTCAAACATCAAATAGATGACCGGTGTTGTGAACAAGGTCAAAACTTGGCTCACAGCCAAGCCCCCAACAATAGCCAAGCCCAAGGGGTGGCGGAGCTCTGATCCAACGCCAGTGCCCAGCATGAGCGGCAAGCCACCAAACATTGCGGCCATTGTCGTCATCAAAATCGGTCGCAGGCGTTGCAGGCACGCGCTGTAAATCGCGTCACGCGGGCTCAAACCTTGGTTGCGTTGCCCGTCAAGCGCAAAGTCAATCATCATAATGGCATTCTTTTTCACAATGCCGATCAGTAAAACAATGCCGATGATGCCGACGATATCCAGATCAGAGCCGGCCGCCATCAAGGCCAGAAGTGCGCCAATGCCGGCCGAGGGCAGGGTGGAGAGAATGGTGATGGGGTGGATGAAACTCTCGTAAAGAATGCCAAGCACAATATACATTGTGGCCACTGCCGCCAGCAGGAGATAAAGTTCATTGGCCAAAGATGTTTGAAACGCCGCTGCTGCACCTTGAAAATTGGTGAGAAAGCTTTGAGGGATTTGAATTTCAGTTTCTGCGGCGCGTATCGCATCAACGGCTTGGCCCAGTGATGCGCCTTGAGCCAAATTGAATGAAATGCTCGTGGCTGGAAATTGGCTGATGTGGGAAATTTGCAATGGGGATTGTCGCACATCAACGGTGCTGATTGATGACAGTGGAACTTGGCCAGTTGAAGAAGCTGATGATGGAAGATAGAGCTTGCCCATCGCATCCACCGATTTTTTAAGTTCGGGCAGCACATCCAAAATCACCCGGTATTGATTGGCTTGCGTAAAAATAGTTGAAACGATGCGTTGGCCAAATGCGTCATACAAAGCATTATCCACGGTTGCGGGCGTGATGCCAAAGCGCGCTGCCGTGGGGCGGTCAATCGTCATATAGGCGGCCAATCCGTTTTGTTGCAGATCGCTGGCGACATCAGTGATTTCAGGAACCTGTTGCAGCTTGGTAAGAAGCCTTGCCGTCCAATCCTGTAACTGCAGTGGATCAGTATTTTGCAATGTGAATTGGTATTGCGTGGGGCTGACCGTTGTATCAATCGACAAATCCTGCACCGGCTGCATGAACAATGTGATGCCTGGCACTTGAGCCGTTGCCGATTGAATGCGCGTGATAATTTGGCTGGCGGTCAGCTTGCGCTCATTATGTGGCTTCAGATTGATCAGAAAACGCCCCGAATTCAATGTAACATTGGCCCCATCAACACCGATGAAAGACGACAGGCTGGCCACATCAGGGTCACTCAAAACCACTTCTGCCAAAGCCTGCTGGTGTTGGGCCATCGCCGCAAAGGATGTGGACTGAGTAGATTGGGTAATGCCCTGAATAACGCCGGTATCTTGCACAGGGAAAAAACCCTTTGGGATGTAAACATACAGAAAGGCAGTGAGTGCAAATGTGCCCAGTGCCACCAAAAGTGTCACGAATTGGAAATCCAACACCACATTTAACATGCGGCCATAGTTGCGCGCCAGAAACACAAAGAAAGTTCCGCCAACAACATGTTGGTCAGGCTCATGACCAGCACTTTGCACCACAGGATTGGCAGCGGGCTTCAGCAAGATGGAACATAGCATTGGCACAAGGGTGAGAGATACGATGGCCGAGATCACAATGGTCACCGCCAAAGTAATCGCAAATTCGTGGAACAACCGGCCTACAACATCGCCCATGAAGAGCAGCGGGATCAACACTGCAAGCAGCGAGATGGTGAGAGAAATAATGGTGAAGCCAATTTGCTCAGAACCTTTAATGGCGGCTTTGAGTGGCGAGTAACCCATTTCGAGATACCGCGATATGTTTTCGATCATCACAATTGCATCATCAACCACAAAACCTGTGGCGATAGTCAGCGCCATGAGAGACAAATTATCGAGACTGAAATTGAGCTCATACATCACCGCCAAAGTGCCAATCAGCGACAGCGGCACAGAAAGACTGGGGATGACAGTTGCGG
>DATCEN010000241.1:0-4507 GCA_036510015.1 Aestuariivirga sp. | reverse complement strand
GATAGTGCTTCAAGAAATTTACGGTCATGGCTGATGAGAATGAGTGCACTGCGCAAAGATTTAAGTTCGCTTTCCAGCCACTCAATCGCTGGTAGGTCGAGATGATTGGTGGGCTCATCCAATAATAGAATATCAGGTGCTGGTGCCAATGTTCGCGCCAGTGCGGCACGGCGCGATTCACCGCCTGAAAGTTGAGCTGGGCTCTCATGTCCGCTAAGGCCAAGCTCATTCATATAGTGGCGGGCGCGGTAAGGATCATCAGTTGGGCCAAGCCCAGCTTCCACATAATCCTGCACCGTGTTGAACCCCGCGAAATCGGGTTCTTGCGGCAGATAGCGCACCGTCGTGCCGGGCTGAAGAAAGCGTGAACCTCCATCAGCTTGCGTCAAGCCCGCTGCAATCTTCAAAAGCGTCGATTTGCCAGACCCATTGCGCCCCACCAGACTGATGCGTTCAGCTTCATGTAGCATCAATTCAGCGCCATCCAATACTGGCTTGCCGCCAAAAGTAAGGACTATTTTTTGTAGATTGAGAAGCAATGAGGCCATGGTGCGCGCCTTGTGGGCGAGGCTGGCTTTGTTGTCAATTCACTGCTCGAGATAGGAACGCACAACTGCCTCCGCGCCATTTTCCCAGACGGCATTCAAGTAATGCGCAAACCATTCCTTCATTTCTGGATGCCGACCCACATCACCATAAATATCGCTCATGTCGAGCCAGACTTGCGGATCGTCTTTGGCCAGTTTTGCTTTGGCCTGCAGCACGCCCCAGTTGGGATCATTGGGTTCAATCACCTTGCCCAAATCAGTTGTACCAAAGGAGTAGCGGCACCAGAGTGCGGATTCCAAAGCCAGGCCATTGATGGGTCTACCCGCCTTCAGGAGATCAGCAATTGGCGGAACAATGAACTTTGGTTGACGGTTGGAGCCATCAAGGCAAAGCCTGCGAATTGTGTCTGCAATTTTTCGATTTGAGAAGCGCCGCTCAATAAGCTTTTGATACTCCGCCAAATCAGTGCCGGGCACGGCATCTACGGTGGGGCGAATTTCATCGTCAGTCACTTTTTTGAGGTAAGCCTTGATGAGCGGATTTTGCATCGCGTCATGAACAAAGTGTATATCCATCAGCCCGCCGATATAGGCGATGACGGCGTGGCCGCCATTGAGGATTCGAATTTTCATGTGTTCCCACGGCGTTACATCCTTCACGAATTGCACACCAACTTCTTCCCACCGCGGGCGCCCCAACGGAAAATTATCCTCCACAACCCATTGCTTGAATTCTTCGCAGAACACAGGCCAAGCATCATCGACGCCAAACTGCTCAGCGGTAATTTTGCGTTCACGGTCTCCGGTTGCCGGCGTGATGCGGTCAACCATCGCATTGGGAAAGGCAACATTTTGCGCAATCCATTCGGCCAAATCATTGTCTGATAAGCGGGCAAGGCCGATGACAGCGTTGGCCGTTACAACACCATTATGCGGTACATTATCGCAAGACATAACCGTGAAAGGCATCATGCCATTATCTTTGCGCGCCTTCAAACCCGCAACCATATAACCAAAGACAGTGGCAGGATCAGCTGGGTTTGCGCCATCTTTGGCGATCGCAAGATGGGAAGGATCAAACTTCTGTGTCGCAGGATCAATGAAATAGCCACCTTCAGTGATCGTCATCGAAACAATCCGAATGGCAGGATCAACTAGCTTGGCGAGAATAGCATTCTTATCATTGGGTGAGATGAAATCGATCATTGCGCCGGTGATATGCGCCGAGGAAATTTCATTGTCTTGTTCCACCACAGTGGTCAAATAGTCTTGTGCAGCTAATATGACCCTCACCTTGTCGTCAAAGGCCATGACCCCAGTTCCGATTAAAGCCCAATCATGATTGAGGCCCTTGTTGAATAGATCATCAAGATAAACCGCCAAATGGGCGCGGTGAAAATTACCGACACCAAAATGCAATATGCCGGGCTTGAGATCAGAATGTCTATATTTCGGAACTTGAAGCGTTTTTGCGATAATTGGCAAATTCGCAAGAGAGAGCTTCGTCATTATTTTATAGCCCGGCCTTGTGCATCAAAGTGGTGGAGACGTCCCTTCTGTGGCGTCATCCAAATTTTGTTGCCGGGGCCCAATTGGCTTTCGCCTGTGGCGCGAACCGTGAGTTGCCCGCGTTTACCACCATCCACATGCAGGAATGTATCAGAGCCTAAATGTTCAGAAAGTTTCACAGTGCCTTGCCATTCACCTTTTTTATTCGAAATATCGAGATGTTCTGGGCGTACGCCAATTGTATTTCCTTCAACAAAATTCATTTTTGGTGAACCGATAAAGCCCGCCACAAACAGTGAATTAGGCTTATTATAAAGTTCTAAGGGAGTGCCGACTTGTTCAATGTTGCCACGGTTCAAAACTACAATCCGGTCAGCCATGGTCATTGCTTCAACTTGATCGTGGGTGACGTAAACCATCGTGGCCTTCAGATCCTGATGCAACTGCATAATCTCAAGGCGCATGTTGACGCGAAGTGCCGCATCAAGATTGGAAAGCGGTTCATCAAATAAGAAACCTTGCGGCGAGCGCACAATAGCGCGGCCAATTGCAACACGTTGGCGTTGACCACCCGAAAGTTGACCTGGCTTACGATCAAGATAATCCGTGAGGTTCAAAGTTTTCGCGGCTTTGGCAATCTTTGCATCAATTTCCGTTTGTGGCAATTTCGCCATCTTCAATGGGAAAGCGATGTTGTTGCGCACACTCATATGCGGATAAAGCGCATAAGATTGGAACACCATGGCCAAGCCGCGCGAACCTGGGGCGGTATCAGTCACGTCGCGGCCATCGATTTCAATTTTCCCAGATGTGAGATCTTCTAAACCAGCAATCAGCCGCAAAAGTGTGGATTTGCCGCAACCTGATGGGCCGACGAAAACGATAAACTCGCCTTCTTTAATTTCGAGGTCAGCACCGGGAATAATCACTGCTTCACCGAAGGCCTTGCGCACTTTATTGAGTTTGATCTTGCCCATATTATTTCACTGCTCCGAATGTAAGGCCGCGTACCAGCTGGCGTTGTGAAAACCAGCCCACCACCATTATTGGGGCAATGGCCATGATTGAAGCCGCCGAAAGCTTGGCCCAGAATTGCCCTTCGGGGCTTGAATATTCTGAAATGAAAAAGCTTAGAGGTGCGGCATATTTATTGGTGAGGTTGAGAGTCCAGAAGGCTTCATTCCATGCCAGAATAAGATTGAGCAGGCAGGTTGATACAATGCCTGGCACGGCCATGGGCATGAGGACTTTGGTGAGTTCATTCCACAATGACGCACCATCCATACGCGAGGCCTCAAGAATTTCGCCGGGGATTTCTTTGAAGTAAGTATAGAGCATCCAGATGATGATCGGCAGGTTGAGCAACATCATCAATGGCACCATGCCCCAAAATGAATCCATGATGTTATAGTCCGAAAGATCAATCCAGCCCCAATCTTTGAACACCAAACCGTTGCGATTGAAAATGAGATAGATAGGGATGAGAGCGCCTGCTGGCGGCATCATCTTGGTTGAGAGCATCCACAGGAGAGTATCGGAGGTATTGCGACTGAACACCCAAAGGGCAGCAGGAATAGTCACAATGGCCAAGGCCAAAAAGCCAATGCTGGCTTTACCTGTTAAGTCCCAACCGATGGCATAGAGCACAAGGCCAACGATGAAGGCCGTGCCAATGATTGTGCCTATCCAGCGCCAACCACTCCATTTAATTGTCGGCTGGCTTTGGCTTGCAAAGGCCATCGACCAAGCCGCCGGAATGGCGAAGATCAGACCTAAAATTGTTGAGCCAAAGGCAATCACCACGGTGTTGCGGATATAAAGTATATAGTTGGACCGTGCTTGTACGATAGCGAAGTTTTCGATTGTCCATGGTGTAGTGAGGAAATTCTGCGGCAGGGTATAGGCGTCGCTTTCAGTTTTGAAGGCGGCAATGGCTGTCCATAAAATCGGGAAAAACATAAGAATGCCAATCGTCCAAGCAATAATTGTGAAAGCTATTTGGCGGCGGGCGGATGTTTTGATTGCCATGATCTATGTCCCCAAATTTTTGCCGACAATGCGGACGAGAAAGATTGAAACCAAATTAGCCAGAACCACTGCTATCAGACCACCTGCGGCAGCTTCACCAATATCAGTTGCTTCATTCAGTTGAGACGCGACCAAATAGGTGAGGTTGCCAGCAAAACCACCAACTGATGTCACTTTGATCTCAGCAAAAACGTTGAGCAAAAAGATCGTTTCAATCAGGATCACTACCGTGATTGGACGCGATAGGTGTGGCAGTACGATGTAACGGAAATATGAAACTGGCCCTGCGCCGTCCATCATTGATGCATCTTTTTGTTCAAGGTCAAGCGATTGCAGCGCGGTGAGCAAAATGAGTGCGGCGTAAGGCAGCCATTGCCATGATACGATGATGATAACTGAAAGCAACGGCACCGTGCCAAACC
>DATCEN010000240.1:0-9110 GCA_036510015.1 Aestuariivirga sp. | reverse complement strand
ACTGGCAGTTGCATAGACTGTCACATCGGCAAACGGAGCGATTGCCATGCGCATCATACGGGCAGTGAAGACGGCTTGGAATTTGCTGAGTAGAGCTCCAGCGGAGCGGCAACATCCTCTTTCATTCTGCCCAATGGAAATTCGGACTAAACGCAAGCTTCAGATTATGAAGATGCCTGAGATCGCTTTTTGCTTTTCATTTTAAGTTGAGACTTCAACGCAAACACTGGTTCCATCGCTTGCAATTCATCATCTGGCAGATGGCACATGATGCTGTGGCCTTTTGCGAGCTGCTTAACGGGTGGCAATTGCTGCTCACAGATTGGGCCAATTTTGCGCGGGCACCGCGTTTGGAATGGGCAGCCAGTTGGCGGTGTGATGGCAGAAGGCAATTCTCCCTGAAGCACAATACGTTTTTTGACGATGGATGTATCGGCAATAGGAACTGCTGAAAGCAGCGCCTCGGTGTAAGGATGATAAGGCGGGGCGAAAACTTGTGTCGCCGTGCCTTGCTCCATCACATGGCCAAGATACATCACGACAATGCGGTCTGCCAAATAACGCACCACCGAAAGATCATGGCTGATGAAGACGATTGTGGTTTTGTGTTCGCGTTGAATATCGGTGAGCAAGCCCGTGATGGCGGCCTGCACTGAAACATCAAGTGCGGAGACGGGCTCATCGGCCACCACCACAGCCGCCTTGCCACCAAAGGCACGCGCAATGCCAATGCGTTGCTTTTGGCCACCGGATAATTGGCGCGGTTTACGATCAGCAAAAGCGCGAGGCAGCTTGACCAGATCAAGCAACTCGCCCGTTCGCTTTTCGATCTCCGCTTGGGTTTTGGCAACACCAAATTTTTTGAGCGTGCGGCCAATTTGTGAGCCCACGCTGTGGCTGGGGTTCAATGTCTCAAACGGATTTTGGAACACCAATTGCAGACTGGAAATGAGGCCCGGCGGACGCCTTTTAACTGGCAACTGGCTGATCTCATTGCCATTGATGAAAACTTCACCGCTGGTTGCCGTATCAAGCCCCATCAACACCCGCGCCACAGTCGATTTACCACAGCCCGATTCACCCACGATGGCCAGCGTTTCAGATTCACGCGCCTCAAAATCAATCTTCTCATTGGCTTTCACCATGCGCGCCGGTTTGCCCCAACCGCTTTTCAGCGCATAGTATTTCCGCAGATTTTTCACCTGCAAAACGACTGGGCCAATTTTGGCTGGCTTTTGAGTGGTGCCTAATTTATCCGGCACTTTCCATTTTATTTCTGCGGCGCGGACACAACGCACTTCATGCGTGCTTTCGCGTGCAACGCTTTGCATCACTTGTGGGAGGTCACATACACCGGCTTTGAAATAATCACAGCGCGGGCCAAATGTGCAGCCGGTGGGCCTTTCACGCGGCAAAGGCAGTTGGCCGCGTATGGGCACCAATGGCCTGGCAAAGCGGTCAGCAGTTGGCAGCGGCAAGGTTTGCAGCAGGCCATGGGTATATGGATGGCGCATGTGGTTGAATACGTCAGCGATGTTGCCAAGTTCAACCGCTTGGCCGGAATACATCACACAAATACGGTCGCACGTTTCAAGGATCAGGCCAAGATTATGTGAAATATAAATCATCGCCGTGCCGGTTTTTTTGGCCAGATCGCGGATGAGCTCAACAACACCCGCCTCAACCGTCACGTCTAATGCCGTTGTCGGTTCATCCAACAGTAAAAGTTTGGGCTTTGACAGCAGCGCCATGGCGATCACTACGCGTTGTTGCTGGCCGCCCGAAAGTTGATGTGGATATGAATTCAAAATGCGTTGTGGGTCTGGCAAGCGCACGGCATCAAGCAATTCAATTGCGCGCAATTCTGCAGCCTTGGCATCAAGGCCCTCATGCACCATAGGCACTTCGATCAATTGATCGCGGATGCGCATGGACGGATTGAGGGAGGCCATCGGCTCCTGGTAAACCATGGCAATTTGCGATCCGCGAATCTTGCGCAATTCCTGTTCCGACATTTTACGCATGTCACGGCCAAGGAAGATAATCTCGCCTGATGTTACAGCACCATTGCGCCCCAGATATTGCATGATGGCGAGAGCGACAGTGGATTTGCCGCAGCCAGATTCACCCACAATGCCAACTGCCTCACCGGCGTTCACTGTTAAGCTGAAATCATAGACGGCCGGAACCTCGCCAGCACGAGTATAGTAAGAGATCGAAACATTTTTGCACTCGAGCACGGGCTGGGTCATGGTCAATCCCTCAACGCAATTTCGCGCAGGCCATCCGCCATGAGATTGAGGCCGAGCACGAGAGAAGATATCGCCAGTGCTGGCCAGATCATGGCATTGGCGGCCAGAGCACCAAAGCCGCGCACGTCGGCGATCATCTTGCCCCAATCCGGGTCTGGCGGCGGCAGACCAAGACCGAGGAAGCCAAGTGCAGCAATGGCGATTGTTACATAACCTAGGCGCAGACAAGCATCTACAATCAGTGGTCCTCGGGCATTGGGCAACAACTCAACCAGCATGATGTAAAGTGCACCTTCGCCGCGCACTTCCGCAGCAGCCACATAATCGCGGGTTTTAAGATCAAGCACCAAGCCGCGAACGATGCGCGCCACTTGCGGGGCTGTGGCAAACATAACGGCCAACACTATTGTGGTACCCTTGACCCAAGTGGCGCTGAAACCCATTTTGGCAAGCCAGTGGCCCGCAGGTGAGTCTGATCCCAGTTGCGACAGGATCACGATAAAGAGAACCATTTGTGGAAAGGCGAGGAAAACATTGCCGATGAATGAAATTACTTCATCCCACCAGCCGCCACGATAGCCTGCCGTTACCCCCATTAGCATGCCAACGCTGTAAGCGATTACTGTGGCGAGGCTTGACCAGAACAGCACCAGCCGTGAACCAAAGAACAACCGTGAAAGAATATCGCGGCCTCTGTCATCTGTGCCCAGCCAATAATGGCCGCCGTCTTTGGCCAGCGTGAGGGCTGGCTTTAGCAGGTCGCCGGCCGATTGCGCCAGTGGATCGCGCAAGGGCAGAAAGCCTACGATCAAAGCAATCACCACCCAAAACAACACTAGGCCTACGCCGATCATGCCCACAGGGCTTTCTCGCAACAGGCCAACGGCAGCGATGAATTTTTTCAATCGCGCCATTATGAAAACCTGATCCGTGGATTGAGTTGGGTGTAACCGACATCAGAAATGAATTGCGAAACCACTGCCACCACAACGGCGATCATTGCGCCTGCCAAAATCAGGTAAACATCGCCAAACATAGCGGCATCATAAAGCGCCTTGCCATAGCCATCATAGGCAAAGAACACTTCAGTGACGACAACGCCAGACAGCAGATAATTCAGCTGCAAAATCATCACCGTGAAGGGAGCAATCAGCGCATTGCGCAATGCATGGCGGATGATCACTTGGCGGTATGGCAGGCCCTTGAGTATGGCCGTGCGGATATATTGCGAGTTCATGACTTCTGCCATCGAGGCTCTGGTCATGCGTGTGTAATAGCCGAAATTATAAATCACCAAAGTGGCAACTGGCAAAACCATCTCGCGCCACGAAAAGCCGTTGCTGAAAGATGAGGAGCCGGGTAACCAATCCAGCCAATAAACAAAAATGGCCACGAGAAAAGTGGCGGAGGCAAATTCGGGAACCGAGGTTGTTAAAACTGAAATGACTGTTATGGCGCGGTCGCGCTTGCTGGCTTCGGCTATGCCTGAGAAAACGCCTAGCACCAGAGAGATGGCAACGGTGAGCACAAAAACGCAAGCACCGAGAATTGCTGTATTCTTTAGCCGAGGCAGAAGAAAATCGAAAACTGGCGCAGAAAATTGCGCAGACTGATTCCAATCACCCCTCATAAATCCATATATCCAGGAGAGATAACGGGTCATAAGTGGGCGGTTATAGCCATTGTGTTCAAGCCAAGCGAGACGGCCCGTCATCGGTGAATATGGCCCAAGCACGCGCGCGGCAAGATTTAGCTTGTCGCCCTCAAAGAATAGAAAAAGCAGCACCGAAATCACAAACATGATGAGAAGCATGGAGACAAGCCGACGGGCGGCGATGGCTAACATGTTTGATTCCGATGCGAATTGATCAACATTTCTGAGCTGAATGAAATGGTCTGCGCAGATATCATCGGCGCAGACCAGAAGTCATCAGTCTTAAGCTTTCTCAATGGCGAGATCTTCGCCGAACAGATAAAGGGTGGGATGAATTTGGAAGCCCTTCACCCGCTTGTCGTAAGCCGCAAAGACCGAGCGCCACAGCGGCTGGGCAATGGGGCCATCTTCCTGCATGATTTTTTCCAGCTTGCCCAGAATTTCTGAGCGCGCTTTCACATCAACTGTGCCTTCGGCCTTGGTGAGCAGGTCATCAAACTCTTTATTTGAATAAGCACTTTCGTTCCAAGGAACACCTGTGCGGTAAGCCAAGGCCAGAACCATGAAGCCGAGTGGGCGGTGCGTCCATTCAGTGAAACCAAATGGAACTGTTTCCCAAACCTCCCAGAACTTATTGGACGGCAGAACATTGATCTTGGCGCGGATGCCCGCTTCTTTCCACTGTTCGGCCATTGCTTCAACAGCAGCCTGTTCCCATGATGGATCAGGCTTGCAGTTGATCTCAATATCAATTCCGTCCTTAAAGCCAGCATCAGCAAGAAGCTTCTTGGCGCCTTCAACGTCGCGCGGCATGGGTGGCAGTTTGAAGTAATCTGGATGCACGGGTGCCACATGGTGATGCTCAGCTGCGGTGCCGACCCCCTTATGAGCGATTTGCAATGTCTTCTCACAATCGGTTGCAAGGCGCACAGCTTTGCGCACGGCGGGATTATCGAAAGGCTTTGAGTCAGAGCGCATGCGCGCCACAGCGGTTTGGGCCGTAACAATCGAATGTATATCGGTGTGGGCCATGCCCTTATAGATATCATACTGCTCGATATTGCCCTGAAAGATGCCGTCAACTTGCTTTGAGGCCAAGGCAGCAGCAACCGCAGATGGATTGTCACCCAAGTCAACGAAATGCAATTCATCAACTTGGCCAGGTCGATCCGCGATGCGTTTAAACTCGCATTTGCGGCCCACTTCCAACACCGTCATCTCAAACGAGCCAGTGCCGTTTGAGCCCATGGCAAAGACGCCATTTTCAGCGGGATCAAGCATCAAGAATGGATAGTGGAAGAAGTGTTCTGGCACCGCCACTTGTGGCTCCTGTAGGTGCAACACCAAAGTGCTTGGGTCTTTCACTTCAATGGCATTGGCATCCCACAATTCCGTGGACATCACCTTGGCGTCCTTGTCGTCTAACTTACCAGTATCCACATCTTTCAGCATATAGCCCTTCATCAGGCCGATGACCGAAGAGCCAACTGATGGATCGAGGCAATGCTTGATATTCCAAGCGGCATGTTCGGCCGTAAAAGCACCACCTTTATGCCAGGTGGCTTTCGGATTCATGTGGAATGTCCAAGTTTTGAGATCGTCTGAGACTTCCCAACTGCTGGCCAGATCGGGTCGTGTAATATTGTCAGCGCCAGTGCGCGTGAGATAGCCACACACTTGGCGCACGCAGTTGCTATCATAAATCCAAGAAAAAGTGTGCGGGCTATCAAGCTTTGGTACGCGTTGCGCAATTCTGATGATGCCGCCTTTTGGCAGATCATCGGCGTGAGCAGCAGGAGCAACACCGCCGTCAATGCGGTTGGCAAATTCATAGGCAGCTGGTGCGCCGAGGCCCAGTAAAGTTGCGAAGCGCAAAAAGTCACGCCGTCCGATTGTTTTCTCTGCCAGCTGTTGCTTCAGCGTTCCAATTAGTTTGTGTTCTGTGTCGCTCATATATTCCTCCCGTGGATGAAACTAAATTTTTAATTCGCTTCGGTGGCGCAAGTCAGAAAACTAAAGCCAGCACACATCCAACACAGGCAACTGTCAAGCGTGTTCGCTGGCGATGAAAAAAAGCGACGTGTGGGTTAGCCGCGCATTCTTTCACCCTTCGGGTCAAACAATGGTTCGTGATTGATGCGGGCCTTGCGCAATTTGCCGATGAGTTCGATCTCGAATTCAGCTTCGCCCACCAGTTCCTTTGGGATGTAACCTTGGGCCATGCTCTTGCCGACATGATGTCCGAACCCACCAGACGTTACCCAGCCCACAACTTTGCCCTTATGCCAGATGGGTTCGTCGCCAAGCACATCGGCATCGCCTGCTTGTACCACCATAGACACACGGCGCAGTTTGCCACCGCTTTCCTTTTCCGCGCGCGCTGCTTTAAGGCCAATGAAATCATTCTTGGTGAGATCAACGAAACGGTCCAGCCCAGCTTCAAATGGCCCATAAATCGGGCGCAACTCTCGGTACCAAGTTGGAAAGTTCTTTTCCAACCGCATCGAAAGCAAAGCGCGCATGCCGAAGTTGACAATCTTGTGTTTCTTGCCAGCCTTAATAATTGCCTCATAAAGTGCGCGTTGATATTCTGGCTTTACCCAGATTTCATAGCCAAGATCGCCAGAATAAGTCATGCGGTTTACAAGTGCTGGGCAATTGCCAACATCCATGCTGCGATGATCCATGAATTTGAAAGCAGCACCTGATACATCTGCATCAGTCAACGCCTGCAGCACATCGCGCGATTTTGGGCCACAGATCGAAAGGCCGACCATGCCCATATCAAAGCGCTGAATGCGCACACTGCCATCATCGGACAGATGTTTTTCAAACCAGCGCATGTGATATTTCTGTGCTTGGCTTGACCCCCACATATAGAACAGGCCGTCCTTTGCCTTGGCAATGGTGAAATCACCAATCAGCTTGCCATTCTCATTCAGCATAGGTGTTAGAACAATCCGTCCGATCTTGGGCATTTTGTTGGTCATCAACCGGGAGAGGAAGGCTTCTGCCCCTTCGCCAGAGAAGGCATATTTGGCGAAATTGGCAATCTCGGTCACGCCAACAGATTTGCGGGTGGCCTGCACCTCTTTCTTTACATGCTTAAAATCATTGGACCTATGGAAGGAGACTTTGTCGATGGGTTTGACACCCTTTGGCGCGAACCATAATGGCGTTTCCAGCCCCCAACTGTCGCCCATAACAGCGCCTTGTTTCAGCATCACATCATAAAGTGCTGTGGTTTGCGCTGGACGTGCAGCTGGCAGTTCTTCATTTGGAAAGCGGATGGAAAAGCGTCTCGAATAATTCTCGCGCACTTTTTCATTGGTGTAGCTGCGCGTGGCCCACTCACCAAAGCGGGCAATATCCATGGCCCACACATCAAAGCCGGGGTCGCCATTCACCATCCATTGTGAAAGTGCCAATCCCACGCCGCCGCCTTGGCTGAAGCCCGCCATCACCCCGCAGGCGCACCAGAAATTGCGTAATCCCTGCACTGGCCCCACCAACGGGTTGCCATCAGGTGTGAAGGTGAAAGGCCCATTGATGATGCGTTTGATGCCAGCCTTGGCCAGCGCCGGAAAGTGTTTGTAACCAAGCTCCAAATTTGGGGCGATGCGGTCTAAATCTGGCTGCAAGAGTTCGCGGCCAAATGTCCAAGGCGTTTCGCGCGGCTGCCAAGGCACGCAAGCCTGTTCATAAGTGCCAAGCACAAGGCCCGAGCGTTCTTGGCGCATATAAATCTCAGATTTGAAGTCGATGATATGGGGAACTTCACGCCCGCGTTCTTTATTAAACGCGATCACCTCGGGCATCTCATCGGTCACCAAATACATATGTTCCATGGCCAGCACTGGAAGCTCCAAGCCCACCATGCGGCCCACCTCGCGCGCCCACAGACCTGCGCAATTCACCACATGCTCAGCATGGATGCTGCCCTTATCGGTCATCACGTCCCAAGAGCCATCGTTACGGGGTTTGAGTTCAGTTACCCGCGTGGATTGATAAATCTCTGCGCCGCCGATGCGTGCGGATTTGGCATAAGCATGCGTTGTGCCTTCAGGATCCAAGTTACCATCAGCTGCATCCCACATCGCGCCGACAAAATACTTTGCCTCTAGCAATGGGTTCAATTGTTTGGCCTGTTTCATTGTCAGCAACTCGGTCTCTAGGCCGAGATAGCGCGCCCGCGCATGGGCCATTTTCAGCCATTCCATGCGGGCAGGCGTGTCTGCCAAAATCAAACCCCCTGAACGATGAAGCCCACAAGCTTGGCCAGAAATCTTCTCTAACTCATCATAAAGCGCAATTGTATAGCCTTGCAGCTTGGCCACATTGGGATCGCCATTTAAAGTGTGAAAGCCGCCTGCTGCATGCCAGGTGGAACCAGAGGTGAGAATGTCACGCTCCACCAAAACCACATCTTTCCAGCCCGCCTTGGTGAGGTGATAAAGGATTGAACAGCCGACAACGCCACCACCGATCACCACAACACGCGCTTGGGTTTTCATTTTTTCATCCCCTAAGTTGGATAAAGGCTAAGCGACTTTCGGGGCCTCTGGCAATATCGTTTTACTGATAGACAACAGCGTAAGCACAGTTAAGGTGTCTGGCTGATGAGCGAGACAGCCGAGCCACCTTCAGCCGAACCGCGCCGCAGAAGAGGTGGCGCACGGGGTAACCCGAATGCCGGGCATGGTGGTACAATTGCCCAATTGCCCAAACGTAAGGTGACGCGGCGTTTTCCTCCAACACAGATCATTTCTGCTGATGAAATTGAATCCATTCATCATGCGTCGCTGAAAGTTCTGGCTGAAATCGGCATGGATTTTCTGCATCCGGATGCGCGGGCGATTTTGAAAAAAGCAGGTGCTGAAGTTGATGGTGAGCGGGTGCGCTTTGATCCCGTAATGATTGCAGAGTTTCTCGCCCATGCGCCTGAAACTTTCACGCTGCATGCGCGCAACCGCGCGCATAGCCTTGAAATAGGCGGGGACAATATGGCCTTTGGCACGGTGGGCAGCCCACCGAATTGCCATGACATGGACACTGGACGGCGCGTGGGTAACCGCGCTGACTATCAAAACTTTTTGAAGCTTGCACAATATTTCAACTGCATCGATTTTATTGGTGGTTATCCGGTGGAGCCGGTTGATGTTCACGCCTCCACGCGCCATCTCGATGCGCTTTATGATATGGCA
>DATCEN010000239.1:0-3369 GCA_036510015.1 Aestuariivirga sp. | reverse complement strand
TCCTCAAAGTGAAGCGGCGAAGCTATTCCACCGCTTTACCTATATCAAGTCATCGGCAAAATACTTACAGCGCTTTCTCCAGCTCCGGCACTGCCGTGAAAAGATCTGCCACCAAACCATAATCCGCCACTTGGAAGATCGGCGCTTCTTCATCTTTGTTGATGGCAACGATGATTTTGGAATCTTTCATGCCTGCCAAATGTTGGATTGCGCCTGAAATGCCAACCGCAATATAAAGATCAGGTGCCACAACCTTGCCAGTTTGGCCCACTTGATAATCATTGGGAACAAAGCCGGCATCCACTGCTGCGCGTGAAGCACCAACTGCGGCATTAAGTTTTTTCGCCACTGCTTCAAGCATCTTGAAGGTCTCACCAGATTGCATGCCACGCCCGCCAGACACGATGATCTTTGCTGAGGTGAGTTCAGGGCGATCAGACTTCGATAGGTTTTCACCAACGTAAGAAGACAGGCCCGGATTAGCCGCAGCGTTCACGACTTCAATCACCGCATTGCCGCCTTCGCCCGCGGCAGCAAATGAAGCCGTGCGCACAGTGATTACTTTCTTGGCATCGGTAGATTGAACAGTCTGCACCGCATTGCCCGCATAAATCAGACGCACAAAAGTGTCGGAAGATTTCACTTCAGAAATATCAGAAACCTGCATCACATCCAGAAGCGCTGCCACACGAGGCATGAAATTCTTACCATTCATCGTGGCAGCAGCAACAATATGTTCGTAGGCCGCCGCAAGAGATACAATCGTCGCCGCCATCGGCTCAGCCAATTGATGCTCCAACTCTGCTGCCTCAACATGCAAAACCTTCTTCACGCCTGCAAGTTTAGTTGCCGCCTTGGCAACCGCTTCACAGTTTTGACCAGCAACCATCACATGAACATCGCCGCCCATTTTGGCAGCGGCAGTCAAAGCCTTATGCGTGGCATCTTTCAGGCTTTTGTTGTCATGATCAGCAATAAGAAGAACAGCCATCAGATCGCTCCCGCCGCTTTGAGTTTGGATACCAGTTCGGCCACAGAGGCAACCTTAACACCTGCAAGTCGCTTTGGCGGGTCTTCGGTTTTGATCACTTTCAACCGTGGTCGCACATCCGCGCCATAGTCACTCGGCGTTTTTTCTTCCATCGGCTTTTTCTTGGCCTTCATGATGTTAGGCAGAGACGCATAGCGCGGCTGATTGAGACGCAAATCGGTGGTCATCACCAAAGGCAGTTTCACTTTAATCTGCTGCATGCCGCCATCAATTTCGCGGCTTACCAGCGCATCACTCACACTAAGTTCAATCTTTGAACAGAATGTTGCTTGTGGCCAACCCAGAAGTGCCGAGAGCATTTGTCCAGTTTGGTTGCAGTCATCATCGATGGCCTGCTTGCCGAGGATCACAATCCCTGGCTTTTCGACATCCACAATGCCCTTCAAAATCTTGGCAACACCTAAGGGTTCAACCGCCTCATCATGCTTCACCAAAATGGCTCTATCAGCACCCATCGCCAAAGCGGTGCGCAATGTTTCTTGCGCCTGTTGTGGTCCGATGGAGACAACAATAATCTCGCTCACCTTTCCCGCTTCTTTCATGCGGATGGCTTCTTCCACACCAATTTCGTCAAACGGATTCATCGACATTTTCACATTTGCCAATTCAACGCCTGAGCCATCTGCCTTCACCCGGATTTTCACGTTGTAATCCACAACGCGCTTAACTGCCACCAGTGCCTTCATCTTATACCTCTTGAGATTGGCGGCTGTTTAGAAAGGATGCGCAGGAGAGTCAAACTCGCGTCTGCCCCGGCACCCATAATACATCGCCTTGGCCGTGCTTGGCATTCACCCAGCGCGACGCGACAAAGAAAAAGTCGGAGAGGCGGTTGACGTAAGCAATTGCACCTTCGCTCACTGGTTCATCTGGCATAGAGCTCAACTCTACGATTAAGCGTTCAGCGCGCCTGCACACGGTGCGGCATACATGAAGCTGCGCGGCGGCAGCGTGGCCAGCTGGCAAAACGAATGAACGCAGCGGTGAAAGCTCTGCGTTCATGTCATCAATCTCGTGCTCTAGCCTCTCATATTGCTTGGGCAGAATGCGAAGTGGTTCATAACTCAATTTCTGTCCACGATCTGGCACGCATAAGTCTGCGCCTAAATCAAATAGCTCATTTTGAATGCGCGCCAACATGGCATCGAGCTTCATGCCCGATGTGGAAAGTCTGGCCACACCAACACAAGCATTAGTTTCATCCACCGTGCCATAGGCTGCGATGCGCAAATTGGCTTTGGAGACGCGTTCGCCCGAACCAAGTGCGGTTTCGCCCTTGTCTCCGGCTCTGGTGTAAATGCGATTAAGAACAACCATGGAAGTCTTTTAGTCGTTGCGTAGATAAAAGGAAGGCTTGACCGAGAGGGCGCGAACCGTCACCACCATTCCTGTCGCAATCGTCACGACCATCGCAATCAAGGCGGTGGCAGCGGCATTTTCCAACGAGAATTGGAACGGCATTTCTAGCGCAAACCGCGCCATGAACCAACTCGCCACATTGCCAGATAAAATACCAAATAGCGCCGCAACCACGCCTAAAACTGCATATTCAGCAATGAAACAGGCCAGAAGCTGGCCCCGTGTTGCACCGTAAGTTTTAAGCACCACGGCTTCATAGCTGCGCGCTGAAAGCCCCGCAGCCAATGCCCCAGCCAAAACCAATACGCCCGTTAGCAAAGCCAAAACATTTGCGACGCGAACCGCTGCCAGCATTTTAGATAAGAGATCACCCACTGTTTGCAATGCCTCTTTCACCCTAATGGCGGTGACGGACGGAAACTGCTGCGCTATGGCATTCAACACTTGCCCCTCATCGCCGCCCTTCATTTCTGCTGTCACCAGTTCGGTATGCGGTGCAGCCTCAAGTGCGGTGCGGTTGAACACCAATACAAAATTGATGCCGAGTGAGCGCCAATTTACTTTGCGCGTGGATGTAACCGTTGCCTCAACATCCTTGCCCAACACATTTACTGTGATCTTGTCGCCTAGCTTAATATTGAGCGCTTGTGCAACGTCATCCGCCATAGAAACTTGTGGTGCGCCAGCATAATCCTTGGCCCACCACGTGCCGGACATCAGGGTTGAGCCCTTGGGCAACTCATCGGCATAAGTTAACCCACGATCACCTTGGAGGGCCCAAGCCCCATCTGGTTTGGCTTTATAATTTTCTGCGAGTGTTTCTCCAATTTTCACAATGCGCCCACGCAACATGGGCGTGTGGGAAATGTCGCCGACACCTTGTTGGCTGGCCAAAGTGGTATGAAATTTTTCGAAGTCATTGCCTTGCACATCTGCAAAGAAAAAGGCCGGCGCTGTCG
>DATCEN010000238.1:0-2481 GCA_036510015.1 Aestuariivirga sp. | reverse complement strand
TGGAGAGCAGAGTCTTGTGGGCATGGGAGCCATCATTCTGAACCACGCCGTTGTTGGTGCCAGGTGTTTGATTGGGGCCCATGCATTGATCCCTGAAGGCAAGATCATTCCTGATGGGTCATTGGTGATTGGCGCTCCCGGCAAGGTTGCCAGAATTTTATCAGATGAAGAACAGCACCAGCTTTTGCTGGCAGCGCAAAGTTATCAGCGCAATTGGCGCAGGTTTGTAGCTGAACTGAAGCCTGAATAAAAAAAGAGCCGATACTGCGCGTGGGGACGCTTGCAATACCGGCTCCCAGTTGACCCGGCTGCTTGGGGATGGGGGACGCCAGCCGGGCGAAGTCAACTATGAATGAAGGCTTAGTGGCCGCCTTCAGTTGATGAGGTTTGAACAAGTGTTGATGGTGCGCGTTGCAGGCTGACCCATTGGTTGGCTTGCTCTTGTGATTGACGCTTCAAGAAGGTGTAACCCGTCTGGTTCCACAGCAAAATTTCTTCGCGGCGGTTATCCAGAATAAGATCGCCCTTATCCGTAGGGATGGTGAGCACGGCGTGGCCTTCACCCGTTTCTGTCAACACCACAGTCATCAGCATTTTGTCTGGGCTGATACCGAGCCCAGTGAGATAACGCTTTTTAAGAAGCGCATAGCTGTGGCAAAGACCGGAGTTGACCGGATAGGTCCAGTAATTGATCATCCCAAAGTTTTGCACATCAGTCACACCACGGATGTTGGCATTGACGTATTTGTTGACCTGGCTGATCTCACTCCACATTATGTCTGTCAGAACCACAGGCTCGGCCTTGCCGTTAGCGAATTTGCATTCCTCTTCGCCGCGTTCGCAGAAGCCGACATAGCCAATCGGTGGCAGGGTTTTGCCATAAATGGCGGCGGCAGCTAAATTAGCTTCGGGCTTGGCAAAGTGGTTGGCCTGGTCAGCTTTCGCTATGCCGCCCAGCAAAGTGGCAGATAGCAGAAGCGTGGATATGAATCCCTGTAGTCTCATGTTCTTAGCCCCGTTGGTGTTTTTTTGTTTTTCTTGTTGGGAGCAATGTAACAGGGGCAGGTTTCGCCAACGTTGGGAGTGGCGATATAAGTCTATGTAATTGTTAGCTAAATGCTACAGCATTTGTTAACCATCGAAATTGTCAGGCGCAGCGGCGCTAAGGGGTTGCGGAAATGCCATCCGCCTGTTATTTGCGGCCAAGTTTTGAAATGGCTTGCGGTCATGGCGGAATTGGTAGACGCACTACCTTGAGGTGGTAACGGGGAAACTCGTGGAGGTTCGAGTCCTCTTGGCCGCACCAACCCTTTCAATTGCCAATGAATGGCGAAAGTTTTGGTTAAGTACATCATGAACTGACGTTTCGGCTGTTGGCCTTGCCAAGGCCGTAGTTGGCAGCTAGAAGGCCCCAACTTTCCCGAATTCTTTTGAGGAGTCCCACATTGGCACGCGTTACCATTGAAGACTGCATTGATAAATTGCCTAACCGTTTTGAACTGGTGTTGCTTGCCGCACACCGTGCCCGCAACATTGCCCAAGGCCAGCAAATTACAGTTGACCGTGACAATGACAAAGACCCCGTGGTGAGTTTGCGCGAAATCGCTTCCACGAACATTAATTCTGATGATCTGCGCGAAGAGTTCATCCACGCTATGCAAAAGCAGGTTGAGGTGGATGAGGCCGAAGAAAGCGATACGCCATTGATTTCGCAATCCGGCGATATGAGCATCGTGGACGATTCAGTTGATGTTGCCCAAATGGAGCAGATGACTGAAGAAGAATTGCTGCGCGGCCTTGAAGGCCTGCCGCCAGCTGAAAGCCCAGGCAGCCAGCGCAACGGTTTCTGAGTTTTCTGCATTGTAATTAAAAAGCCCGCTGATGAGCGGGCTTTTTTTATTTGGTTTTTTGGGAGCGGCAGTTGCACACCGCTCTCAATGTTGACTAGCTTACTGCAAATTCAGTGCGCCAGTGAGATCGCCGATTGTGCCGGTGCCATTGGCCTTCATCGCATCATCGCGCAGCTTTAGGCCGGGCAGCTGTGGAAGCTGCCAGCGGTTGGTAATGAAGCGCAGAATTGAAGTTGTGTCATATTGCGTGTGATCCACCGTTCCCATCTTAGCATAGGGCGAGATGATGAGAGTGGGCACGCGGTTGCCGGGCCCCCAACGATCGGCCTTTGGCGGGGCGACGTGATCCCACAAGCCGCCGTTTTCATCATAGGTGACGACGACAAGCATGTCTTTCCATTGCGGGCTTTTCTCAAGGTGGCTGATCACGTCTGCAATATGGGCATCACCTTCGGCTTCGCTGGCATAGCCTGGATGTTGGTTCAAGTTGCCTTGTGGCTTATAGAACGTCACAGTGGGCAGAGTACCCGCGTCAATATCTGCAATGAAGCTTGTGCCATCCATGCCGCCATCACGCAGATGCTCAGCGCGCGCAGGTGTTCCGGGTGCGAGATTGGCAAAATAATTAAAC
>DATCEN010000237.1:0-3248 GCA_036510015.1 Aestuariivirga sp. | reverse complement strand
TTAAAGAGAATTTTCCATCGAGCAGGTTTGCCAAACTTGCCACCAAGCTTAGCCCCAAGCCATTGCCCGCCTTGCTGCGACTGGTGTCTAGCCGCACGAAACGGCCTAGCACCCGCTCACGGTCGGCCTCCGCGATCCCTTGGCCTTGGTCGCTGACTGAGACAACAATCTCAGAGCCTATTGTTTCGCCCTCAACTGTAATGCGCGTTGTGCCATCTGCGCCACAACCATATTTGATGGCATTGTCGATGAGGTTGATGATGGCTTGGGCTAAAAGCTCACGTTTTCCGCGCACATAAAGTTCAGGCTTTGCAATCAATTGCAAATGGCCATTGTTTTCTTCGGCCACCGGCTCATAAAGTTCAACGACATCATGCAATACATACGACAGATCAAGGCGCACCAATGCTGAACGAAGCTGACCGGAATCGAGCTGATTGAGAGACATCAAGGCATTGAAGGTTGATAGCAATGCATCGCTGTCAGTGAGAGTTTGTTGCAACGCACCTTCATAGGCTTTCTTGCTATTCTGGCGCAGTGCTGCTTCAATGCGGGCGCGCAAGCGGGTAAGCGGAGTTCGCAAATCATGCGCGACATTGCTTGAAACCTCGTGCAAACCCTGCATGAGACGTTCAATCTGGTCCAACATTTCATTAAGTGAACCTGAAAGTCGGTCAAGCTCATCGCCAGTGCCAGTAATAGGCATGCGGCCGGCTAGATTGCCGCGCATGATAATTTGGCTGGATTCCGTGATGGCATCAATACGTTTGAGAAAGTTGCGCGCCGCCAAAAGGCCGCCACTCAGGCCCAAGAGCAAAGCCAGTCCAAGGCCCCAGAACAGAGCCAATCGCACCACATTTCTGAACTGCGCGAGATCTTCCACGTCCATGCCGACGACCAGTTGAAAGTTTTGCGGCAATTGCATGTTAAAGCCTCTCACCTGATGGCCTAAAACTGCCTGTAAGTCGCCTTGCAGAATTGCAAAATCCACCCACGAATTGTCTGGCATTTCATTTATCGGCTGGGCGTGCAAATTTCCTGCAACGTAAGTACCCGTTGCGTCAGCCAACATATATTGCATGCCACGTTTGTTGACATCGACACGACGGTTGATGGCCGCAGCAAGTGCCACCAATCCACCCGTGCGATATTGATCTGCCAGGCCCGTCACTTCCGCCTTGATGATTTCTTCGTTCTGAATCTCAAGCAAGTTAATCGTGCGCAGGTAGACGTAACCCAAAACCGCCGAAATGGAGATGGCGAAAAAAACCAGATAGACGGCCGTCAATCGAAAGGCAGAGCTGCGGAGAAACCTAGGATTAATGCGCACGGATCATATAGCCGGCACCACGCACGGTTTGCAGCAACGGGGTAGCGAAGCCCTTGTCCAACTTGCCGCGCAAGCGTGAAATATGCACGTCAATCACGTTGGTTTGCGGATCAAAGTGATAGTCCCAAACATTTTCAAGCAACATTGTGCGGGTAACGATATGCCCAGCGTTACGTACGAGATATTCCAACAATTTGAATTCACGCGGCTGCAATATAATTGGCGTTCCACCACGCGCTACAGTGCGGGTGAGAAGATCCAACTCAAGATCAAAGACCCTTAACTTCGCGTCCTTCGGATCAAGTAATTTGCGTGCGCCCAGACCTTCAACGCGAGCTAGCAACTCAGCAAAAGCATAGGGCTTGGCCAGATAATCATCGCCACCGGAGCGCAAACCTTTGACGCGCTCATCAACATCGCTCAAAGCTGAGAGGATGAGGATCGGCACGGCATTTTCTTTTGCTCGTAATCTGCGAATGAGTTCCAGCCCATCAAGCTTGGGCAACATGCGATCAACCACTAACACGTCATAGTTGCCGTCGCTGGCAAGCTCAAAGCCAGATTCACCGTCGGTTGCGTGATCGACAATGTGGCTACTCTCTTTCAGGCCCTTAACCAGCCAAGAAGCGGCATCCTTGTCATCTTCCACCACCAAAATACGCATGGGAATATCCGTGCCCGTCAGCGTGGCATTTGTCAAATTTCTTGTTGCTTTGGGTTGCATGAAATTCCCCTTTGAATTGCGGCAGCGAGACTGTTGCCCCGCTGCCGATTCTTTTTAGCCGTTGCTCTTGTCTAGGGTGAGGAAGCTTTGTCCCTGTGCAGTTTTCACAAGTAACAACACTTTTTTGCCTGTAGCCTTTTTCAAGGCGCTTTCAACTGACGCTTGGTCGGTGACATCTTGTCCCTGAATTTTGAGGATCACGTCACCTTCCTTGATTCCAAGATCAGCAGCCTGAGAGCTTGGATCAATTTTGGTCACCTTCACGCCTTTACCATCTGTGTCTGGCATAACTTGCAAGCCAAGGCCGACGAGCGCGTGACCTTCATTGACGGTAGGGGCACCGTCGGTCGAGGCATTCACCGCCACCTTATCAATGGGCAACGTGCCAAGGGTTACGCTAACAGTTTCTGGTTTGCCATCGCGGATGATGGAGAGCATCACCTCTTTGCCCGGCGGTATTGCGCCGATCAGTTTTGCCAGATCACGATCTGTATCTACGTCGGTGTCATTAACTTTTACAACCACGTCGCCTGACTTAATGCCAGCTTTAAGGGCAGGTGATTTTACCGCAAAGTCGGCAACCAATGCGCCCTTGGTGCCGGAAAGACCCAAGGATTCAGCAATATCAGCCGAAACCGGTTGGATTTGTACGCCCAACCAACCGCGGGTGACTTTGTGATCACCAGATTTAAGCAGATCAATCACATTGCTGGCAGTGGCAGCAGGAATGGCAAAGCCAATGCCGACTGAGCCGCCAGATGGGGAATAGATCGCGGTGTTGATGCCGATGACTTCACCATCAAGATTGAAAGTAGGGCCGCCGGAATTTCCCTTGTTGATGGGAGCATCAATCTGCAGGAAATCATCATAAGGGCCACTACCGATGTCACGACCGCGCGCTGAAATGATGCCGCGTGTCACCGTGCCACCCAAGCCAAATGGGTTGCCAACGGCCATCACAGTGTCGCCGACTTTGGCATCCGTCTTGGCAAAATCAACATGGGGGAAGGTTTTGGTGGAATCTATTTTCAACAATGCGAGATCGGTTTTTTGATCGGTGCCCACAACCTTGGCATCATAAGTGCTGCCATCTTGGAAGGTGAGCTTTACGGTTTCGGCATCATTCACCACGTGATTGTTAGTAACAACATAGCCATCCGCAGTCAAAACAAAGCCAGATCCTAAGGCGCGGCC
>DATCEN010000236.1:0-6250 GCA_036510015.1 Aestuariivirga sp. | reverse complement strand
GGCGCTGGCCGGATCATATTGTAAGGCGGACACATCATTGATGAAGGCAGCGCCTGCGCCAAGTGCTTCACGCATCAGGCCAGATTTGCGCGTATCAACCGAAACGAGATGGTTTTGCGCCAACGCCATAATCACTGGCATGATGCGGGCCTGTTCCTCAATGATGGAAACATCCACAGCACCGGGTCTGGTTGATTCACCGCCAATGTCCAAAAGACTTGCACCATCTTCAATCATTTGGCGTGCAGCGGTGATGGCGACACCGGATTGGCTGTTCACGCCGCCATCAGAAAAACTGTCCGGCGTTACATTCACCACGCCCATCACATGGATGCGGTTCAACGCAAGTGGGCCAAAGTTAGCGCGCGGTTGGGTTATGGCGGAAAATGTCGGATGGCTACGCGCTTCATCCAATGTGAGTATGCGCCGTGTTATGGTCTTTCCTTCGCGCTCAATCCATTCCGCTTGCGTGAAAGCGAGATCGCGTCTGCCGGCCAAGCTTGCGGCTGTGCCAGTGCTGATCTGAGCAAGCGCGTCAGGGCCGTGGAGCAGGGCTATAGCGCGGAGATAGGTCTTCATGGAGGTGAGTTGTAGCTGTCTAAGTGTTCTGCGTCACATGCTTTTGCAGCTAGGGTGATAAAAGCATCGGCAGCGTTGGCCACAAATGAAAATCTCCGCCACTGACTTTGAGCGGCGGAGATGAATTATAAAGCGGCTTAACTTTGCGTTTGTGGCTCAAGCGAAGTTACGCTGCGGCTTTTGCCAGAGGTGCGCGGCACAACTGGGGCCGGTGGTTCAGTGGTTGGCTTATCGTCGTCAATGCGCACGATCTTTTTGCCAGCCATTATCTGCTTCACTTCTTCGCCGTTCAAGGTTTCAAACTCGATGAGGTTTTTGGCCACATCGTGAAGTGCCTTGCGATACTTAGACAAAATTTTCTTGGCCTTGGCTTCGCCATCCGCAATCAGTTTGCGGGTTTCGATATCAATGAGCTTGGCGGTTTCTTCTGATAGGTTTTTGGACTGGGTGAAAGAGTGGCCCAAGAAAACTTCCTGTTCATTGGCACCGTAACGCACGCGGCCAAGCCTTTCACTCATGCCCCATTCCATCACCATGGTGCGGGCCAGCGAAGTTGCCATTTGAATGTCGCCTACTGCACCGTTGGTGACATTTTTGGCACCACCGAGAATAAGTTCAGATTCACGGCCACCGAACAACACGGCAAGGCGCGATTCACACCATTCACGGGTGCGGCTGTGGCGATCACCGTCTGGCAGGTTCATGGTAACACCCAAAGCGCGGCCACGAGGAATGATCGTCACCTTGTGCAAAGGATCATAAGGCAGGACAAGGCTCACAATGGCATGGCCCGCTTCATGATAAGCAGTGTTGCGGCGTTCTTCGTCGCTCATCACCATAGAGCGGCGTTCAGCGCCCATCATTACTTTGTCTTTGGCGTCTTCAAATTCTTTTTGGGTGACCACGCGCTTGTTACGCCGCGCGGCAAGCAAAGCGCCTTCATTCACCAAGTTGGCGAGATCAGCACCGGAGAAACCGGGTGTGCCGCGCGCCAAAATCCTAGCGTCCACATCTGGCGCCAGAGGCACATTCTTCATGTGCACAGTGAGGATTTGTTCGCGGCCCTTAACGTCAGGGTTGCTTACAGTGATCTGACGGTCAAAGCGGCCGGGACGCAGCAAAGCCGGGTCAAGCACATCGGGGCGGTTCGTCGCAGCGATGATGATCACGCCTTCATTGGCTTCAAAGCCATCCATTTCCACCAACAATTGGTTGAGCGTTTGCTCACGTTCGTCATTGCCGCCGCCAAGGCCAGCGCCACGATGGCGGCCAACCGCGTCAATTTCGTCGATGAAGATAATGCAAGGCGCATTCTTCTTGGCTTGGTCAAACATATCACGCACGCGGCTTGCACCAACGCCCACGAACATTTCAACAAAGTCAGAGCCTGAGATTGTGAAGAAGGGAACACCAGCTTCACCAGCAACAGCGCGGGCCAGCAAAGTTTTACCCGTACCAGGAGGGCCAACCAGCAAAGCGCCGCGTGGAATTTTGCCGCCGAGCTTTTGGAACTTTTGCGGGTCTTTCAAAAACTCGACAACTTCTTGTAAGTCATCCTTGGCTTCATCCACGCCAGCCACATCACCGAAGGTGACTTTGCCTTGCTTTTCGGTCAGCAGCTTGGCTTTAGATTTACCAAAGCCCATGGCCTTGCCGGTGCCAGATTGCATCTGACGCATGAAGAACAACCAGACAGCTCCCAGCAAAATCAGAGGAAGCCAGTTGATTAATGCAGATGCCCAGAAGCCTGAACCTTGTGGGGCATGAATTTTGATATCAAGGCCCTTGGCGCGGAGATTGGAAAGATCGTTGCCATCCAGTGGCACATAACCTTCAAAAGCCGCACCACTCGTTTCTTTGCCGTTCACATAACTGCCGTTGTTTTCAAATGACTTGATGCTTCCGTCATTCACCTTTGACCAGAACTCAGAATAAGAAATCTGTTTGGGAGTGGGCGTCAGTGCTTGGCCTTGAAACATGGCATAAAGGCCCACGAGCAAAACACCAATGACCAGCCAAATTGAAACGTTGCGTAAGTTATTCACGAGAACCTCAATCCTGTATTTGAATCCATTGGCACTAACATAGGTCGATCATCGCCCCAATCCAAGGGCGCTGATGCGTTATTTCGTGAGAAAGGTTAGTTTTGCTTTTTGGTGATGGCTGAAGTGAGGTGTGGCCAGAACTTCGTCACCTGCCATAATAACGGGCAGGCCTTGATCCACGAAGGCAGGAAGGTTTTTGATTCGTTTCAAGGCCTTAACCTTGGCTTTGAAGGTGATGGTTGAACCCTTTGGGCCGGTGGCGAGGAAGCGATTATCCCATACCAAGGCTTTCGTTGGCGCAAGCTGAATGGTGCTTGCAGAGATACGCGATGGTTCGCGGCCCACGCGCACTGAATTTTTTCGCAAAGCAAAGATCACGCCACCTAAACTGCGCCGTGTTGCGATGGGCTTTTTAAGCCAGTTTAGCAATGCCTGGCGTTTGACAAGTTCTGGAACTTTGCCGCCGAGCATTTCAATGATCGCGATGAGCGCTTCGTCTTGAGCAGGGGATGTAAGTTTGGTGAAGGGTTCAGTTTCAAATTCCACCATAGAACTTACGTCGCGGCGGAGATTTTGTGTCAGCCATTTTTGTGCTGCGCGCTTTGCGGTTTTGATTTTGCGTTGGGCCTCATCGGCAGTGCCTGCCAAGGACAGCGCAACACCAGCTCCGCGTAGCCTTGCACGTTCAAATCGTGGATCGGTATTACTGGGGTCTTCCAACCACGCCTGATCGTTGATGGTGAGATAATCTCGCAACTGTTCGCGCCGCGCTGAAAGCAAGGGTCGCAAAATCATCAGACCTCCAATTTCAGTTTCTGGCCAGATGGCGCTGAGGCTTTTGGCGCTGCTGGTGCGGGCCATGCGCATGGCCACTGTTTCGGCCTGATCATCCTTGGTGTGGGCAGTGAGCAGGGCATCGATTTTATGTTTGGCGCACCAATCGGCCATCAGCTGATAACGCGCATGGCGTGCTTTGGCTTGAATGCCAGTTTTGATTTCGCCATGTCGCCATTTCAAGGTTGTGTGGGCAATTCCCAAGGACTTGCTCCAAACTTTAACTTGGCGGGCTTCACCAGCAGAAGATTTCCGCAAGGCGTGATCGACAGTGACGGCTGACAACGATTGTGATGGAGTAAGATGTTGTTTCATTAACAACAGCAAGGCCATTGAATCACCGCCGCCGGAAACAGCAACAGCAATTGATGGGAACTGGCGCAACCGTGCCAGAACCGCCTTTGGGATCAAACTAGGCGCAGCCTTCACGCCTAAAGGCCGCTTGGGCGCGCTTCTTCACGTCCACTGCATTGGGATATTCGGTATCAACCGATCCGATGATGGTGCAGGCTTGGTCTTTTTGGCCAAGGCGCGACAGCGACAGACCCAATTTCAACAAGCTGTCTGGCGCACGTCTGCCCTTGGCATCGCGGTGATAGCTATCTTGATAGGCTTGGGCAGCAGCACCGAAATTTTGTTCAGCCCAATAGGCCTCACCCAGCCAGTAGGCGGCGCTGCCGACCATGGCATGATTGGGATATTTAACGATGAAGTCTTTGAAGCCGGCTTCTGCCTCAGGATAACGCAATTGCAGAAGTGCTTGGTAATTACGCTGGAACAGGTCATCGGGAGTATCAACCACCGATGCTGAGGCAGGTTCGGCAACGGCCAATTGGTCACCAGGCTGTTGGGCGTCACCTGCCACGGCAGTGCCATCAGGCCCCACCAGAACTTTACCTTGGAAACCGCCATCACCCGGCTTTGCAGCTTTGAGCATTCCTAAAGTGCCAGGCGGAGGAGCCAACACCATTTGCTGGGTTGAAGCAGGGTTCATGCCGCCATTTATCTGGAGTTGTTGGGCCTGTTGAACTTGTTGAATTTGGGGTCTGATCGGTTGAGGAGGCAATGCTGATCCATCGCCAATCTCTTCAACACCCTGACCAGAAGCATCATTGGCTTCTTGGGATGGGGCAGTAGGCCTGAGGACGCGTTTAAACGTTTGAGCGCCGGCCATGCCATCGGCATTTTGGGTATTTGGCTGGTTGGGGGCAGGCGGCACGTCAGACGCCATGGCCTGCTTGCGCTGGATCTGTAGTTGTTTGACTTGATAATTGAGCAATTCAATCTGACCCGTCAATTGGCGAATCTGATCCTGCAATTGGTCCACACGATTGGACAAATCATCGGCCCTTAACGGAGTTAGCGCCGCGCTAGTCAACATCGCAATGAGAAAAATTGAACGCTTAAACATCAAATAACCCGTGAACCGAAATCACAGCTTGGCAAACAATATCGGACAAATTGCGGCAATTTTGGCGCATCACCGGATTTGTCAAACTGTTGCACTAAAGCCACAGAATTAGTTTGTGCCGCCGGTGATAACGGTGACGGCGCGGCGGTTTTGGCTCCAGCATTGCTCAGCATCACACAAGGCGACGGGACGTTCTTTGCCGTAAGCAATTGAGGAAATGCGGTTGGCTTGCACGCCCTGTTGGATCAGGAAATTGCGCGTTGCAGTGGCGCGGCGTGCTGAAAGGGCGATGTTGTATTCGCGCGTACCACGTTCATCGGCGTGGCCTTCTACTTGCACTGTCACTTGGCCATATTGCTTCAGCCAGCTTGCTTGCTTGGATAGCGTATTGCTGGCCTCTGGCGACAAATCAGTTTGGTTATTGAGGAAGAATACGCGGTCGCCAATATTGGTTGCAAAATCAGCTTTTGAGCCGGGAGCAGCTTGGCCAACGCCGGGGGCATTGTTCATGCCAGCATCAAGATTTGGTTGATCTTTTCTGGAACAGGCGGCCAACGCCAAAAAGCAGCAGGTGAGGCCAATAAATTTGAGGCCAGCAAGGCGAGATATCATTTTAAACTCCTCAAGTCAGACCCGTTTCTGGGCCTCGTCTGAATTTCGCCCCTAAATTGGGCATTTGCGATTTGCATGACAGGACTTGGTTAACAAACCAAAAAACCTGCTGTTGGTATGAGTGGCTGCTTTTGGCGATTAGAGCGGCTTAATTGTGGCGGAAACGCCTCAAATTTTACGAAATGTGGATTGTGGTTGAGGTCAGGTTAACCGGCTTTTCATTTTAACAGCGGGCTCCAGGCCGGGTCAGACGCAAAGTCGGCGGTTGGCACTTGCTGCTCATTGTAGCCGGAAATATCAACTGACCACAGCTGCGCGCCGCCGGTTTCGCCGCGCGTATCACGGAAGAACATGACGACGCGGCTGTTTGGCGACCACGTGGGGCCTTCGTTGTGAAACCCTTCCGTCAGTATACGTTCTCCTGACCCATCGACATTCATGATGCCAATGCCAAAGCCTCCGTCAGATTGCTTGGTGAAGGCAAGATATTTGCCATCGGGTGACCAAACGGGCGTTGAATAAGCGCCATTGCCAAAGGAAATACGTTGCTGGTTTGAGCCATCAGCACCCATCACATAAATTTGCTGGCTGCCACCACGATCTGACTCAAAGGCGATCCTTGAACCATCGGGCGAATAGCAGGGGGCAGTGTTGATAGAAGTCTCATTGGTGATCTGGCGGGTTTGCCTGGAACGCAAATCCAACTCATAGATATTGGCATTGCGTCCATCATCGCTTTCCAAGCTCATAATCACCTTCTGGCCATCGG
>DATCEN010000235.1:0-3222 GCA_036510015.1 Aestuariivirga sp. | reverse complement strand
GGCGATGGTTTGCTTGGCCCCTTCCAGGGTGAGCGCATCCATTGAGCCGTGCAAGGTTTGCGGAATGCCAAAAGCCATATAGGCAACAGCAACAACAATGGACAGCGGCAGCAATATGTAGAGCGTTGATTTGACCAGATCGTCCCAGAAATTGCCCAGCGTTGTGGCCGAACTGCGCGCGAAGGCCCGCGTGAAGGCCACAGCCAGTGCTATGCCGGTGGCCGCGGATAAAAAGTTATGAACGGTGAAGCCTGCCATTTGCACAAAATGGCTCATGGTGGTTTCGCCGCCATAAGCCTGCCAATTGGTATTGGTGACAAAACTCATCGCAGTATTGAAGGACAAAGCTTCTGGTACAGCTGCAAAATCTTGGGGATTGAGCGGAAGAAAGCTCTGCAAGCGCATCAGTGCATACAGAACCACAAAGCCCGCGGCGTTGAATGCCAACATCGCAAGTGTATAGGCACCCCAACTTTGTTCAGTTGGTGGGGTGCCAGACAATCTGCTGATCATGCGGTCAATCGGCACAAGAATGGGCGAGAGCAATGTGCGCTTACCGGTAAATACAGCGGCCATATAACCACCTAAAGCCCATGCGACGGTTACGACGAGCGCAAGCAAAATGATAATCTGAGACCAGCCAGCAAATGTCATGGCATATCCTTTTGAATAATTGGGTTAGTATTTTTCCGGATGCAGCAGCGCGTGAAGCAGATATGCTCCAAGACCAACTGCCACGATTAAGCCGATAAATGCGTCTGCCATGATCGGCCTACAACTGATCGCAGAAATGAACATAGGCGGCGGCCAGAAAAAACAATCCGACGCCGAGCGCGAGAAATACAATGTCAAGCATGATTGGCTCCAAATAAAACTCAACTATCAGGATGCTCAAGCGCTCATAAGTTTGCGATACGGATTTGGGGTGTGCCGTATAAGGAAGTTATAAAGTTACGTAGACGATGATCGAAATGGCAGCCAGTGTTCTCAAATAGTCAATGCACGCGAGTTTAAATATACCGCTTCTTCTTGGACTGCCTTTGGCGGCGAAATTGTAACGAGCAGCACGCCGAGTAACACCAAAATCAGAATACCCATCGCAAGCGTGCCAAGACTGGGGACAAAGAGACTGAATGGTAAAAATTTTGTCGCCGACGCATACGCGGCAGCCATTATCTTTAAGTGCTATTTCGAAACAGAATGGAACTTATCGGCAAGGCGTGTGGTCACTATACTGCAAGATGTTCACTGGTTACCGATCAATTTGAACTTCGCAAGAGCAAGTATATTGATGGGTCACAATATACTGCTCGGGTGGGCGGCGCTCCCTTTTAGGCCGGAATTGTCCGACCGCAACCGCGCAAAACGCAGGAGTTTGAGTTCGTTTCAGCTAACTTTGCTCTTACGCTTTGCGCGGTCCTACACTTCGTTTCGGCCCTTCAGGTGCAGTCAGCCAATTCTGACCTGACGGTCGCTTTTCGCCGCCCACCTCACTCACTTTGGAGCATGTTTGGAAGGAGAAAATCAATTGGCTGATCTCATTTTGTTGATTGCTGCATTGCCTTTTTAGGTCAAGTCCATCGCTAAATAGGCACTTGGATCTCTGAATTTTAGTTGGTTTTTGGAATCATAATTGCTTCAGTTTTATTGTTTCCATAACAGCGCGATGCTGTCCTCATTCACATGAGCATTTAATTTGCAATGATGGTGATGTGAAGTTCAGGTAATTACTCAGTATACGGATCAGTTTGGGGAGGGAATGCAGGATGAAAGGACTGTCTCCAACTTCGTTGCAAGTGGTTGATATCTCTCGATCTGATGGCCAGTATCGTTTTTTGCTTTGACGTCAACATGCTCGTAACGCGTTGATCGCAAACGATCTGAATAACAGCGTCTTGTAAATGATTCTGCGATCCACATCTCCTAAGCCGGAACGGCTGTTTCACGGAGTTGGTGTGTCATGTCAGATGAGTTTGAACCGCGCTTCGGTCGTATTGACCATGCCAAGAGTGCAAAGCCAAAGACGTTTTATCGACAGGTAATGGAGGTCGCGTACAAGAGTGGCATGAGGTCTGGGCGTAAGTCTTCATTCACGGGACAGCGCATAGGGCGCGGCGGCGCTTGGGGCACGCTGGCTTCGACGGGCTTCATGGCGGGTGGCAGCCGCAAAGCGGTGATCAAGGTTAGGATTGCCAAATTGAAAGCGGGCAACCTCGCAGGGGCCAGAGCCCATATGCGCTACATCCAACGGGATGGAGTAACATTGCAGGGCGAGCCGGGCCAGCTCTATGGCAAGGACACCGATGAAGCAGACGGTTCGGCATTCATTGAACGCTGCAATGGTGACAGGCACCAGTTTCGCATCATTGTATCAGCCGATGACGGAGCCGAGCTTCATGATATCAAGCCATTCATCCGAGACTTAATGCAGCGGATGGAAATGGACTTGGAGACAAATCTTGATTGGGTCGCGGTCAATCACTTCAACACTGGCCATCTCCACACCCATGTCGTGATCAAGGGAAAGGCACAGGACCGCAAGGACCTGATTATCGCCAAGGACTACATCACCCACGGCATAAGACAACGGGCCAGTGAGCTATTGACACTTGAACTGGGGCCAGAGAACGAGTTTGACCAGAAATTAAAGCTGGTCCGGCAAGTGGAAGTGGATCGGTTCACGCCGTTGGACAGGTCAATCCTCAAGCACATGGACCAAGGTTTCCTTGTGGTCAGCGCAATGCCGCCTTCGGACCCCGCCACACACGCTGCTCATATGCGGCGCTTGCGCCATCTTCAGAACTTGGGACTGGCAGAAGAACGGCAAA
Organism: Aestuariivirga sp.; assembly: GCA_036510015.1. GTDB lineage: Bacteria > Pseudomonadota > Alphaproteobacteria > Rhizobiales > Aestuariivirgaceae > Aestuariivirga. Next base: position 394 of record DATCEN010000235.1, on the reverse strand, counting down.
CTGGCGTCTGGGAGATAGATACTGATATAGAACCCAAGCTTCGTGCATTAGGACAGCGCAACGACATCATCAAGACCATGCACCGGGCAATGAAAGAAGCTGAGATTGACCGACCAGCGGGGAGCTTTACCATCTTCAGCGGCGCAGAAACCAAGGTAAAGGTTGTGGGCCGTGTAGCCGCCATCGGCCTCACCGACGAAATCACCGACCGCAACTATGTTGTTGTCGATGGAGCTGATGGCCGCGTGCACTATGCTGACATTGGCAACCAGCGACCCGGCACCCTACCTGAGAAAGGCATGATCGTTTCTCTGGAAGCAGTAGATCAGAAAGCGGGCGCAAAGCAACAAACGCGGCTGCGGATTCTGTCCTACCTCAATCTTGAAAAACTCGC
>DATCEN010000234.1:0-5033 GCA_036510015.1 Aestuariivirga sp. | reverse complement strand
GAATCGCTGCCTTTAAAGAAGCGGTCTTGAATGTTGATATTATTACCCAGCGATTGGATGTGGCCACCTGTGCCTTCCAACTTGATCACAACTTGGTTGTCGAACAGCGGGATAAAGTAATAGGCTTTGCCTTCGGCCTTGGCATATTGGGCATCACCAAAACCACCTGCAATTTCTGCATTCAGCGTCGCTCTGAAACCAGAAGTTGGCAATTGCGGATTGTCGAGATTGTCATAGGTATAGCCGCCGCCAATCGCATTTTTCCAACTGCTGCCCTGTTGGGCCAATACCGCTGGTGTGGCCACTGTTGGATCAACACCACCAATCCAACGATTAGCCAGCAAATATTTTAGATTGACCGACTGATATTCATCCAACCTGAAGCCTGTACGCAGTGAACCGCCATATTGGGTGGATGTGTAAGAAGAGCTGGACTGGTTGTCCGTGTTATTGGCAAAAAGATCAAAGCCCGCCGACAACGGGGAGCCAAGGAAATATGGATCGGTGAATGAGTAGTTGATAGATTGACGAATAAAACTGGCGCTGGTGGCAATATTCTGCGAGTAGCCCCGGCCAAACATATTGCGCTCAGCATATTCAATGGTGCCAACAACGGTTTCAACCGAGGAATAACCAACTGAGAAGGTAAGCGAACCAGTGGATTTTTCAGAAACTTCAACAGTCAGGATCACCTTGTCAGGTGAAGAGCCGGGGCTCTCTTTAAAATCAATTTTGTCAAAATAATTTAGGGCCGTCAAACGACGACGGGCGCGCTCAACCAAAGTGCGGTTGAATGCGTCACCTTCATAAAGCTGCAATTCGCGGCGGATCACTTCATCATAGGTGCGCGTGTTGCCTACAATATCGATGCGCTCAACATAAGCACGCGTACCTTCGCTGATCACATAAGTGATGTTGATGGTTTTGCCGTCAGGGTTGCGATCAATCTTCGGATCAACTTTGGCAAAGGTGAAGCCCTGATTGGAGGCATCAAGAGTTAGCGCTTCTACTGACTTATCAACCTTTGAACTATCAAATACATCGCCAACGCCCGTGCGCACTTTACTCTTGAGTTCGGCACCATTGAGATTGGCCGAACCCACATTCACTGCAACATCAGCAATAGTATAACGAGGACCCTCATCAACCGTTATGGTGATTTCAAAACCTTTGCCGTTGGACTTTAATTTGGCTGTCGCAGACGACACCTGCACATCCGCAAAACCATTCTTCAAATAGTAGCGGCGAACCAATTCCTTATCATATTCAAGCTTATCTGGATCATAGGTGGTGTTGTTGCCAAAGGGATTCCACCACGCCTTCTCCTTGGTCACCATTGCACTACGCAAACGATCTGAGCTGATTGAGCGATTGCCAATGAAGCTGATTTCGTCAATCTGGGTCTTGTCGTGTTCACTGATCGTAAAGGCAATGTTCACCCGGTTTTTATCCAAACGGATCAACTGCGGATCAACCGTTACGTTGTAATAACCTTTGGACAAATAGAGTGCCAAAATGCGACGCGTATCTGATTGGACGCGCGCTTTGGTGTAAATCATGTTCTGGTGAACTTGCACTTCCTTTTCGAGCGTAGGATTATCAATCTCCTCGTTGCCCTCAAAGTGCACTTGGTTAATCATCGGATTTTCAACCACGTGAATAATCACGTTGGAACCTTGGCGGTCAATCTTCACATCTGCAAAAAGCCCAGTCTGAAACAAAGCTTTGACTGAAGCGTCAATCTTTTCAGAACTCGGTTCTTCATTGGCGCGGAATTGGAGGTACGACAGGATCGTCTCGCGCTCAACACGCACGTTGCCTTCAATGATCACACCGGTAACGCCCGCTTGGGCAGCCGAAATTAGGCCAAAGCTGCCGCCGCAGATTGGCAAGGTAAATGCAAAAAAGACAAGAAAAATGCCAATCAAGCCGAACTTTTTACGCATCAAAAAAACAACCCTAACTAAAAAAACCGTCCTGATCACAATAGAGACTTGGCCGTGAGATCAGAATCCCACAGCTTTAATCCGCTCTTGGGGTTTTAACTAAAACTGACGCGAATGCAAATGAAACATCCAAGTGTTTTACCTAGCCCGAAGGCCCCCAATTTGCTGTTCTAGTTCAGACATTTAGCGTTACTTAATGGCCTAAAAGAGAGAACACATCTTTAGTTGAAACCACCACCATGAGAACCAGCAGGGCCGAGAGGCCTATGCGAAATCCCCACTCTTGCGTTTGCGGGCGCACTGGCCTGCCAAGCACGGCTTCAATAAAGTAGAAAAGCAGATGCCCACCATCCAGCATTGGGATTGGGAAAAGGTTAACAAGCCCTATGGAAACACTAATAACACCGATAAAAAAGATGAAGTTCCAAGCCCCTGTCATTGCCGCTTCGCCCGCCACTTTGGCCACGCCAACCGGGCCATGGAGCTGATTGATGCTTTCTTGCCCTATCAGCATTTTGCCGACGACGTGCAGTGTTGCACTACAGATTGACCATGTGCTGCCAACGCCCCTGTCCAACGCTTCGAGTGGCGATGCGTGGCGCATCGAGAATTTGGCGTCGCTGCTGATTCCCATTTGTGCGACACGCGCCTTGCCACCCATACCGTCATCAATCTCAACGATTTTCGGGGTGAATTGGAAATCCATGGCAGTCCCAGCACGGTCAATGTGCAAGACCAAAGGCTCTGCGGCGTGCAGCATCATTATATCTTGCAGGTCTTGGAAAGTGGCAACCGGTTTTCCGTCAATAGATGTGATGAGATCGCCAGCTTTAAGACCGGCGGCTTCTGCGGCACCCCCTTGTAACACGCCGCCCACACGCGGCTCAGTCACCGGAATGCCGAGAAAACCGTAAGCGCTGGCGAATAAGGCAATGGCCAGAATAAAGTTGGCCACTGGGCCCGCCACAACAATCAAGGCGCGCTTGTAAAGCGCGGCACCTGGCAAAGAGTCAGCTGAATGAACAATGCTTTGATCTGGCATGCTCGCGGCATTGGCGTCGCCTTCGAATTTAACATAACCACCTAGCGGTATGGCGCACAGCTTCCAGCGGGTGCCCTTGGCATCCACAAAGCCCCATAACTCTGGTCCGAAGCCGAGCGAGAAGGCATTTACCTTTACGCCACACCAGCGCCCCACCAAGAAGTGGCCCATTTCGTGCACAAACACGATGATGATCAGCGCAACGAGATAAGCGATAGTGGCCACACCACCAAATTGGATATAGGTTTGCATCACATCCCCGCGACTAAATTACCCCTAAATTGGGGTTGTTCATTAGTGATTTCTTAACCACAAAGCCTGCGGATTGCGTCAACAATCGGGCGGTATGGTTACCAGAGCAAAAGGCCAGCTGCGGCACTGCCCGCTATATGCACAAAACCAATCACCGCAGCAGCCAAAACCACAGCTAAAAGCCCATCAACGCGGTCCAACACACCGCCGTGACCGGGAATGAAATTGCCGCTGTCTTTTCGGTTGAAGCGCCGCTTCATGGTACTTTCCATGATGTCACCGGCTTGTTCAACGCAGGTGAGGCAAACGGCCAATAGGGCAAGCACTTTGATATTCAGACCTAATTCATAGGCAAATATGGTGGAAGCAACGCCTGCGCCTATCATGGCACCCAACAGCCCTGCCCAGGTTTTCTTTGGCGAAAGGCGCGGTGCTAGTTTTGGGCCCCCAATCAAACGTCCAAAGAAATAGGCGCTAATGTCGGCCACCCAAACAATCATGAAACACCAAATCACCGCCAAGCGCCCCCATGGCGCATCCTCACGCAATAATACAAAAGCAACAATGGGCAGGCCCACATAGAACACGCCAAGCAGGCCCCAGATGGATCCCTGCCCCGCCCGCATCACCCATTGCAAAACACTGAGCAGCCAAATCATCAGGATTGCCGCACAGGCTGCGTCCAATCCTTGCGTCTCAGTGACAAAAACGCTGGCCATGCCGGATAGTGCCAAAAGTGCAAAAGCACGTTCATTGCCATCATGCACAATGTCGGCCCATTCATGCGCGATTAAAACCGCCAGAACCGCAATGAACATTTGAAACCAAATGCCGCCTTGCCAAACACAATAAATTGCTATCGGCATGAGCACGATCGTGGAAAGGCTGCGCAGCGCCAAATCAGACCATTTGCTATTCACACTTGGCTGGCCATTATCATTCATGGCATTTCATTCATGCGCTTTGCACTTTTAAGCCACCAAAGCGCCGGTCACGCGCGGCATATTCAGCCAGCGCTTTGGCCAACGCAGTGCTATCAAAATCCGGCCAGAAAATGGGTGTGAAATAAAACTCAGCATAGGCGCATTGCCACAGCATAAAATTGGAGACACGTTGTTCGCCACCCGTGCGGATCAACAAATCTACTGGCGGAAGGCCTGCCGTGTCCAAAGCATTTTCCAAATCATCTGCGGTGATGTCTGCCGCGTTCATTTTTCCCGCTGCAACCAACTGGGCCAAAGCTTTGGCGGCTTGTGCAAGCTCTTGGCGTGCACCGTAATTGAAGGCAACAATCAATTTGAGTTTGGTGTTGTCTGCGGTTAGTCGTTCAGCATATTCAAGTTGCTTGATGATCTTGTCATCGAGATCAACCCGTGAACCAATGATTTTGATATGAACGCCAGCGGCATGAAGTTCAGCCACATCTTGCTTGATAAAGCGGTTCAGCAAATCAAACAGAAACATAACCTCGCGTCTAGGACGTTGCCAATTCTCGGTTGAGAATGCATAGACTGATAGAACTTCAATGCCTTGATCGCTGGCCGCACGCACTGAACGGCGCAGCGCGTCTATGCCTGCCTTATGACCAGCAGAACGTGGAAGTCCACGTGCTTCCGCCCAGCGGCCATTGCCATCCATGATAATAGCAACATGGCGAGGACTGACGAATGGTTGGTGGGCGGCCATTAACTTCTCAAACCTGCATGATCTCGGCTTCTTTGTGTTTTAGCGCGGCGTCGATGTCTTTGATTGTGCCGTCGGTCATTTTTTGCACTTCTTCGGATTTACCTTTA
>DATCEN010000233.1:0-5957 GCA_036510015.1 Aestuariivirga sp. | reverse complement strand
AGATTACCTATTTTCTGGCTCCCTATATCAACTCCTACAAGCGCTTTATGGTGGGCACTTTTGCGCCGACGCGTGCGGTGTGGAGTTTTGATAACCGTACAGCTGGCTTTCGCATCTGCGGAGCGGACAGCAAAGCCATTCGTGTGGAATGCCGCGTGGGCGGGGCCGATCTCAATCCCTATCTGGCTTTTGCCGCACTCATCGCTGCGGGCTTGGATGGCATTGAAAAAAAGATGGATCTTGAGGCGGTTTCCTCAGGGGATGTTTATGACACAGCACGCAAACTGCGCGAGATTCCAAAAACCTTACGTGATGCCGCAAGGTTGCTGGATGAATCTAAATTCTTGCGCGGCGCGATGGGTGATGACGTGGTGGATCACTATGTTCACACGGCGAAGTGGGAGCAGTTTGAGTTTGATCGCCGCATCACCGATTTGGAATTGAAGCGCGGCTTTGAGCGTTACTAATCATGGCCAATATCATCACATCTATTTCGCCTGCGGATGGTTCTATCGTCGCCAAACGCAAAATCGCTTCGAAGAAAGAAATTGCTGGGGCCTTTGCGGCGGCGCGCGATGCGCAGAAGGCTTGGGCTCAATTGAGCATTGCTGAGCGGGCGAAATATTGCTCCGCTGCTGTTGATGCCATGTTGGCCATGAAGGATGAGATCGTTCCCGAACTCGCCATGAGCATGGGCCGCCCAGTGCGTTACGGTGCGGGCGAGCTTCGCGGTTTTGAAGAACGTGCGCGACACATGATTTCAATTGCCGAAGCGTCTCTCGCTAATATGGTGCCTGCGGCGAAGGCAGGCTTTGAGCGTTTCGTCAAACGTGAGCCTTTGGGTGTGGTGTTCACCATTGCTCCGTGGAACTATCCTTATCTCACAGCGGTGAATTCCGTCATCCCCGCTTTAATGGCAGGCAATGCTGTGGTGTTGAAACATGCTTCGCACACCCTGTTGGTGGGCGAGCGTTTTGTAAAAGCTTTTGAGAAAGCCGGATTACCTAAGGGTCTGTTCCACAATTTGGTGATGAGCCATGATCAGGCAGCGGAAGTGATCTCTGGCCGTTTGGCAAATATGGTGTGCTTTACTGGCTCGGTTCCCGGCGGCAAGGCCATTGAGCGGGCCGCTGCAGGGCATTTCCTTTCCGTAGGCTTGGAGCTTGGCGGGAAAGACCCTGCCTATGTACGTTCTGACGCCAACTTAGCGCATGCGGTTGAGAATCTCGTCGATGGGGCATTCTTCAATTCGGGCCAAAGCTGTTGTGGTATTGAGCGCATCTATGTGCACAAGAATCTTTATAAGGATTTTGTGGAAGGTGCAGTTGAGCTGACCAAGAAATATGTACTTGGCTCACCACTTGATCAAGCAACAACACTAGGCCCGATGATTAAAGCAGATGCAGCCACTTTTGTGAGAAAGCAAATTGCTTCGGCCATTCGAAGTGGAGCGCGTGCGCTTATTGATGAGAAGTTGTTTGCCGCTAGCAAGAAGGGCACACCCTATCTGGCGCCGCAAATCCTCACCGACGTGAACCATCAGATGAGTATGATGCGCGATGAAAGTTTTGGCCCGGTTGTCGGCATTATGAAGGTTTCATCTGATGAGGAAGCCGTTCAACTGATGAATGATTCAGAATTCGGCCTCACTGCCGCGATTTGGACAGCAGATGTTGCTGCGGCCAAGGCGATTGGCGACAGGATTGAAACCGGCACGGTGTTTATGAACCGCTGTGATTATCTTGACCCCGCCCTCACTTGGACAGGAGTGAAAGACACAGGCCGTGGCGCCACACTTTCCAGCATCGGCTATGAAGCCCTGACACGACCAAAGAGTTTTCATCTTCGTAAAAGTCTCAGTTAATAATCTTGACACACACACAAACACACACTATTTTCACTTATCAAATGGAGGTATGATGTGAGTAAATATGAAGCTTTGGGAAATTATTTGCGCGTTCAGAAAGTCGAGCGCTTGCGGTTGAGCTTTTCCGAGATTGAGAAAATCTTGAATGCCAAATTGCCACCTTCGAAACGGCACCGGGCTTGGTGGAGTAACAATCCCTCCAACAATGTGATGACGAAGCAATGGCTTGATGCTGGCTTTGAGACCGCTGATGTTGACGTTGAAGGCCAAAAGCTGGTGTTTCGAAAACTGAATGAATTACCTGCTGTGAGGGAGCTTCATTCAATATTCGGTTGCATGAAAGGCGAATTCACCTTGGCGCCTGGCTACGATCCGACAGCGCCAGCAGGCGAAGATTGGCTTGCAAGCGACGTTCTCGGGCACGGCACAAAATGAGAGAGGCGAACGAATTGCTCTTTGATACTTGTGCAATGATCCAAATCGCGGGGCCTGTACCATTGCAGGCGGATACGGCCAAAGCTGTTGAAAGCGCCGCGAAGACCGGGCGATTGCGGGTCTCGCCTATTTCAGCTTGGGAAATCGCCATGGCCGTTGCCCGTGGCAGAATTAATACTACACTCACTGCTTTACGCTTTTTCGATACGTTTTTGGAGCGAACGGGTTCGCAACTTTGCGCATTGGAACCTGAAGTTTTGATCCATTCAATCAGCTTACCCGGCCAATTTCATAAAGACCCGATGGATCGCATTCTTGTGTCCACAGCCCGACACAATGGATTCACATTGGTAACCAGTGATAAAGCCATTCTGGCTTACGGCAAACTCGGCCATGTCAAAGTATTGGCTTGTTGATATACCTTCAAACTTGAGGAAGACACATGACCATACCCAACCGCAACTTCAATTATCCAACTGCTGTGAAATTCGGCGCGGGCCGTGTGAAGGAATTGGCTGAGTTATGCAAAGCTAACCGGATTATGCGGCCGTTGCTGGTGACGGACCCTGGTCTTGCCGCCTTGCCCATGTTGGCAGTTATCGTTGCTGATATTAAAGCGGCCGGTCTTCCGGTGCTGGTGTTTTCTGATGTACGCCCCAATCCGGTTGAGGCCAATATTTTGGCCGGCGTTAAAGCGTTTAAAGCCGGGATGCATGACGGTGTTATTGCATTTGGCGGTGGCTCTGCCTTGGACATCGGCAAGATGATTGCGCTGATGCACGGCCAAAGCATTTCGGTTTTTGATTTGGAAGACGTTGACGATTGGTGGACGAGAGCTGATGCCAGCCGCATTGCACCTATTATCGCTGTTCCCACTACCGCAGGCACGGGATCAGAAGTTGGTCGCGCTAGTGTGATCACACATCCCAAAACCCATGAAAAGAAAATCATCTTTCACCCTGCTATTATGCCCAAGGTTGCCTTGCTTGATCCTGAACTTACGGTTGGATTACCTGCAAAACTGACAGCGGCAACAGGCATGGATGCATTAGCGCATTGCCTAGAAGCTTATTGCGCGCCTTTTTATCATCCTATGGCCAAGGGCATAGCGCTTGAAGGTATGGCGTTAGTAAAAGACAACCTGTTGAAAGCCATTAAGAAGCCCGATGACCTTGAGGCGCGTGGTAATATGCTGGTGGCCTCAACTATGGGAGCCACGGCGTTTCAGCGCGGACTTGGCGCCATTCATGCTTTATCGCATCCTTTGGGCGGACTCTATGATGCGCATCATGGTTTGTTGAATGCTATTATAATGCCCTATGTTTTGAAGGCCAATCGTAAGGTAATTGAGAAGGACATTGTCAAGGCTGCTGCCTATCTTGGCATCAAAGGCGGCTTTGATGGCTTCATGAAATGGATTTTAAAGCTGCGTAAGGACCTAGGCATTCCGCACAAGTTGGCCGACATTGGCATTGACACAAAGCGGCTGGATGAAATTGCTGCCATGGCAGTGAAAGACCCTTCGGCTGGCGGCAACCCGATTGCTTTCACTCAAGCGCAATATAAAGCCTTGGCCAGGGAATCCATTCTTGGTGATTTATAAGACAGGAATTTTGATGTCTAACGAACGGCCTTCAAATAAACCGCAAATGGAAGACGCTGCTTACCGGCTTGCTGCACTTGACAGCGATTTTATATTGGGTGATTCCACTCGGGGCATTCGTTTTCAGCTTGAATATATGAAAGCCGAAGAAGCCTTGCGGAACATGAAGATTGAATCCACTGTGGTGGTATTCGGATCAGCGCGAGTGCGTGAAGGAGATCCTTCTGGTTGGTATGAAGCGGCGCGAGAATTTGGGCGGATTTGTTCTGAAAATGGTGGTGCCAAGGATCAATCGGAGCGCCCGCGTCAGAATGTAATTGCAACAGGCGGTGGGCCTGGCACCATGGAAGCGGCAAATCGCGGCGCTTATGATGTGGGTGCACCTAACATTGGTTATAATATAAAGCTCCCGATGGAGCAGGAGCCTAATCCATTCTCCACGCCTAATCTCACATTCCTCTTTCATTATTTCGCTATGCGCAAAATGCACTTTGCAATGCGGGCTTCTGCACTGGTGGTTTTTCCGGGTGGCTTTGGCACATTTGATGAAATGTTCGAATTACTTACCCTGCGGCAAACCGGCAAAATGACCAAGCCTATTCCCATTGTGCTTTATGATTCAAAATTTTGGAACAAGATGGTGAATTTCCAACATCTTGTGGATTCAAAATTGATAAAGGCAGCCGATCTAAATCTCTTCACTATGGCTGACACGCCGGCTGGCACTTGGAATGAATTGGTGAGACGCGGGTTGAAGGTGCCATGATTGAAAGGATTATTTGATGACGATTAAGCTTCACTTCCATGGCGCGGCGAGAACGGTTACCGGTTCTTGTTATCTGATAGAAACGTCCAAAGCGCGCGTGCTGATCGATTGCGGGATGTTCCAGGGCTCGCGCAGCATGAACGAGCTGAATTCGCGTGCATTCCCCTTCAAGCCGGACAGTATTGATGCATTGGTTCTAACCCATGCTCATATTGACCACACCGGGGTGGTGGCCAAATTGACCAAGCAGGGCTTCAAGAAGAAAATTCATGCCACTGCTGCAACCACCGACCTTTGCGCGATTATGATTCCAGATTCGGGCCATATCCAAGAGATGGATGTGTTGCAGCTTAACAGGCGCAATGCCCGCAAAGGTGTGGCGCTAGCATTGCCGATTTATACTTTGCTTGATGCGATGGCGTGTCTGGAGCAATTCCAATCAGAAAATTTTGAAGAATGGTTCACACCTGCCGAAGGCATTCGCACGCGGTATTGGAACGCCGGACATTTGTTGGGTTCTGGCTCCATTGAAGTGGAAGTGGAACAAGTAGGCCAAAAAGCCTTGCGAATACTTTTCTCTGGCGACATTGGGCCCGACAATAAAATGTTGGAGACTGATCCAGAAGGACCAACAAATTGGGATTATGTGATTTGTGAAAGCACCTATGGCGGCAAAGATCGTTTTGAGCGTGACGAAGATAAGCGACGCGAACTTTTGGCTATTGAATTAAATGCCGCTGCCGCACGCGGTGGCGCTTTGCTTATTCCGGCCTTTGCGGTTGAGCGCACGCAGGAAATAGTCACCGATATTGTGTCACTGATGGAATCCGGTAAAGTGCCAAAGGCCACTTTGTTTATTGACTCGCCTTTGGCCAACAAGGCGACACAGGTTTTCCGCAAGCATGCGGCGGAGTTGCAGCATGGAGATGAGTTAGCGCGGGCACTTTCATCACCTTACGTTAAGGCCACGGAAACCGTAGAAGAATCTAAGGCGCTCAACCTGTTTAAGGGTTTCTATATTGTGATCTCAGCGTCGGGGATGGCGGAAGCGGGCCGCATTCGCCACCATTTACTCAATCATCTGTGGCAGAAATCCACCACCGTTTTATTTGTTGGCTATCAAGGCCAAGGTACACTTGGTTCAGTTCTTTTAGGTGGTGCCAAACACGTTCGCATCATGGGCCAAGATGTGAATGTGGCTGCTACAATTCGAACAATTGATGACTATTCCGGCCATGCCGATGGACCAGAACTGGTGCGATGGATCGAGCACCGTTTGCCGATCG
>DATCEN010000232.1:0-4523 GCA_036510015.1 Aestuariivirga sp. | reverse complement strand
CTTGCATCTTCGAATGCCATCATGGTTTTGCCGCCTGCCATAATGGCTTGAAAATGCGCCGTTGCTTCGGGTAGCAGACGTTCCATAAAGAAACGCGCTGTCAAAACTTTGGCTTTGTAGAAAGCATCTTCGTTCTGCTTGGGCAAACTGATCTCAGCCATTTGCGCCCATTGATAGGCCAATAGCGTGAAGCCCATTAGCCGCAGATAATCAGTTGCCGCAGCACCTGCTTCGTCGGGCTTGGCCATGCCGGCCCGCGCCACTTGGGCTGTGGCTTGCTGTAAGCGGCCAAACACCTTGGCCAATGGCTCAATAAACTCGGCCATGCCTTCCTTGTCGATTTTCTGTTCTATGTAATTTGAAATCGGGCGGAACACCTGACGCAAATACCTTCCGGCATGGGCCGGCATTTTGCGCCCCACCAGATCAAGTGCCTGAATACCATTGGTGCCTTCGTAAATTTGTGTGATACGCGCATCGCGCACAAATTGTTCCATGCCATGCTCGCGGATATAGCCATGCCCACCGAGCACCTGCACACCCAAATTGGTCACCTCAAAAGCCATATCAGTGAGGAACGCTTTGATCACGGGTGTGATCACCGAGACTAAATCATCTGCCTTTTCGCGCGTAGCAGGATCGGCGTGGTATTTGCTTTCATCCAAAGCTTTGACTGCCCAAATCGCCAAGGCGCGACAGCCTTCAATCCATGCACGCTGGGTCAACAACATGCGCCTGATATCTGGGTGAACAATCAGCGGGTCAGCAGGCTTGTCAGGATATTTTGTGCCAGACAATGCCCGCCCTTGCAGACGTTCTTTGGCATAGGCCACAGCGCCTTGATAGGAAGCCTCCGCCAAACCGAGGCCCTGAATGCCCACATAGATGCGCTCTGAGTTCATCATGGTGAACATCGCACGCATGCCCTTATGAGGTTCGCCCACCAGCCACCCGGTGGCCCCATCGAAATTTAACACACACGTAGCTGAAGCTTTGATGCCCATTTTATGTTCGATCGAAGCGCAAGCCATGCCATTGCGCGGGCCAAGCGAACCATCATCTTTGGGCAAGAATTTCGGCACAACAAAAAGACTGATGCCCTTCACGCCTTTGGGTGCATCTGGCAATTTGGCCAACACCAAGTGAATGTTGTTTTCAGTGAGATCATGTTCACCCGATGAGATAAAAATCTTCGTGCCAGAGATTTTATAGCTACCATCAGCTTGTGGAATGGCCTTGGTGCGAAGCAAACCCAGATCTGTTCCACACTGAGGCTCGGTCAAACACATGGTGCCACCCCATGTGCCATCCACCATTTTGGGCAGAAACTTTTGCTTTAATTCTTCCGAGGCATGCGCATGCATGGCGATATAGGCCCCGTGCGTAAGACCCGGATACATGCCGAACGAAAGATTGGCTGAGCAGATCATCTCTACGAATAAAAGGCTCCCTGTTTGCGGCATGCCTTGGCCGCCATAAGCAGGGTCAGAATCTATCGATGACCAGCCACCGTCACGGTAGAGATTATAGGCTTCTTTGAACCCCTTGGGCGTGCGCACCGCACCATTTTCAAATGTACAGCCCTCTTCATCGCCTGGGCGATTGAGCGGTTGCAACACCTGTTCGGTAATTTTCGCGGCTTCGTCCAACACCGGATCAATCACATCGCGGGTGAAACTTTCAAAACCAGGCATTGTGGCAAGATTTTCTCCGCCATGTAACTCAAATAGCGCAAAACGCATGTCGCGTAAGGGAGCTGTATATTTAGGCATGATGTATGTCCCTTTAATTGCGCAACGGTTTGCCGGTTTCGAGCATGGTGGTAATTCGTGCCAAAGTGCGATCATCGCGCACAAGCGTCATGAAGTGATCATATTCCAGCTTCAGCACTTCATTTTCGGTGAGCGGCTTAATGACATCAGCATCACCCCCCGAGAGAACCTCAGCCAGTTTGCCAAGCACGACAAGATCATAATCCGTGGCTTTGCCGGCGTGGTAGAAGCCTTGCACCGCCATGTCCAAAGCCACGCGGCCTGTTGGGCCAGGCAAAGTGAATGTTGGTGGCTCTGGTGGTTTATAACCCTCAACCAATGAAAGCACCTTGGCCTTGGCATCCGCTAATAGCCGATAGCGATTCATCGTTATCCCATCGTCTGCCTTCAAGAATAAAAGCTCTTTTGCTTCCGCGGCAGATTTTGCCACTGTGGCAACAGAGATGATCTCAAAAGCTTTGATGACCGCAGGCATTGGCCCCTTGGGCAAATTGCCCAGTGTCGTCCAGCGACGCAGCATTTCCTTACAGCCCCCCCAACCAGGGATCAGGCCAACGCCAACTTCAACAAGCCCAATATAGGTTTCCGCATGGGCTTGCACGGCGTCCGAAGCCAGCACGATTTCACAGCCTCCGCCCAGCGCCATGCCCGATGGTGCGGCAACAACTGGGAATGGAGCATAGCGCAGCGCCATATATGTTTGTTGACCTCCTGAAACCAGATTTTCAATCTCGCCCCAAGCCGCAATATTTGCCGCAAAGGCAGCAAGGCCCAAATTCGCGCCTGCAGAAAAATGTGAACCTTCGTTGTAAATAACCAGAGCCTTGAATTGTTTTTGCACCAGCTTGACGGCTTTACTGATGAGAGCCATTGAATCATTGTCGAGCGAATTCATTTTGCTGGTGAATTCCAAGCACGCAACACCGTCACCTATATCCCAGACCGCAGCAGAGCCATTCTTCAGCACAGGTTCACTGCGGCGCTTGATATCTTCCAGCATCAACACGCCGTCAGCGCGCTTCACATCGTGATAAGCGCCATCAAGGCCCAGCACTTGGCGCTGGCCATTTTCGATGCGGTAAACGGTTTTGTTTGAGGCAAGACTCAAGAACTTCGGAACAACTACACCCGCTTTTTGCAATTGTTCCACCAACCAAGGAGAGCCCAGTTGGTCAATCAATTCAAACGGTCCAAACTTCCAGTTATAGCCAAGGCGCATCGCTTCATCGATAGCATCGGCTTGTTCCGAAACTTCGCCCACTAAGCTGCTGGCATAGGCCAGCGTCAGCCCCATCACCTTGGCTGCATAAGCACCATGCTTGCTATCATGTGAGAGAAGTTTTTTGAGGCTACGACCAGATTCATCAATGGCATCAATCTGCGGCCTTAGCTGTGGGCGATATTCACCCGTCACCAAATCAATGGCTTCTTTGGCTTTGCCTTTGTCGCGGTTCAATCGGTAGAAGCCGCCCTTGCCTTTGCGGCCAGTGTAGCCTTCAGCGATCATCTTGCTGATGAGAGGCATGGGTTTAGCTGAAGCATGATAGGCATCATCTTTAGCCAACAATGCGGTCATGCTGGCATTGATATGTGGCATGAGATCAAGGCCAACCAGATCAATCAAGCCAAATACGCCAGTCTTGGGAATGCCCATCGGCCTGCCGATAATGGCATCGGCCTCTTCCACTGTGATGCCCGCAGCCATGGCTTCCTGCACCGCGGTTTGCAGCCAATACACGCCAAGGCGGTTGCCAATAAAGCCGGGCCGATCATTGCAAGGCACAATGCTTTTACCCAATTTGATGTCAGCAAAACGGCAAACATTTTCATAAGCAGCGGCCAAAGTCTTATCACTCTTCACCACTTCAAGAAGGCGCATATAACGTGGCGGATTGAAAAAATGTGCGATCATAAAATGCTTGGCGAAATCTTCTGATGCACCCTTGGTGAGTTCTACCAATGGAATGGTGGAGGTGTTGGATGAAACAACGGCATCCGCTTTGCGCAAGCCTTCGAGCTTGGCATAAAGCGCCTGTTTCACATCAAGGCGTTCAAGCACCGCTTCGATAATCCAATCGCAGTCTTTCACCAGATCAAGATGATCTTCGATATTGCCCGTTGTAATCAGCTTGGCTGCACTCTTGCTCATAAAGGGCGCAGGCTCTTGCTTCAGCATTTTTTCAACAGCACCTTCAGCAATCGCTGATCGATTGGAATTATCCTTGGCCACAATATCTAAAAGTACAACTGGAACGCCCGCATTAGCGACGTGGGCGGCAATACCCGCGCCCATCACACCTGCGCCGATGACGGCAACTTTTTTGATTGGGCTCATCAAATAGCCTCCAGCACAGTGGCAATGCCTTGCCCGCCACCAATACATTGCGTGGCCAAAGCGTATTTGCCTTTTTCACGAACCAGCAAACTAGCCGCCTTGCCCACAATGCGTGCACCTGTGGCACCAAGCGGATGGCCAAGCGCAATGGCCCCGCCGTCAATATTCACTTTTGCAGCGTCCAAACCAATCTCGTGCATGGAAACCAAAGCCTGTGAGGAGAAGGCTTCATTGAGTTCGGTCACATCAAGCTGGGCCGCAGTGATGCCCGCGCGTGCCAAGGCTTTCTTGGTCGCGCCAACTGGGCCAATGCCCATTATGTCTGGCGCACAGCCTGCAACGGCGACACTTTTGATGGCCGCAATCATGTTAAGCCTATGTTTCTTGGCATAGGATTCAGAACACACCAATAAGGC
>DATCEN010000231.1:0-6953 GCA_036510015.1 Aestuariivirga sp. | reverse complement strand
CGGGTGATCCACTAGCACATTAAGATTTTCCAGCGTGAAGGTGACGTTTTCCTGCTCAGCCAGTTCAACTATTCGACACAGCGTGTCGCGCGCTTTTAGCCACATGGCACCAGTGACAACTTCAACAGGCTGAGTTGGCAGGCCACGATCCCCAAGGGCAGTGCCAAGCAAATTGAGGCGTGCAACGTTCAGGCGCTTGGCCACTTGCGCGGTTTCACGCGCCGTTTTGATAAGTTCCGCAGCACCCTCATCATCCGCTAGGCTGCCCCGCAGATAGCCGTTCATGATCGAGAATTTTGCGCCAGATTTTTCAAGCTTGGCTAAATCATGTTGCGGCCAATTCCACAAACCGACTTCAAAGCCAAGATCCTTGAGTTTGGCGCAGCGCCATTCAATGGGCTTGTCGCGCCAAAGCATTTCAGCACAGGCCGAAAGCGTGAAGGGGCTTTGCTTACTCATCTCTCAAAATCCACTGTCGCCCATGCCTTGCCAAGACGCTATCATTAATACCGCGGCGAAAAACAGAATTACTGATCCACCACCAAAACGCAAAGCAAAATTGAGCCATGCCGTCCAACGACTATCGTGTGCCGTATAACGCTGGGCAAGCTGTTTGGAATAGACTGCAAGTGCGGCCACAGCAGAGACAGTGAGGAAGGTGCCAAAACCCATAACAAAAGTGCTAATCACGCCAGCCCAATAGATCCCCAAACTATAAGCAAACAGCAAAACCAAAATCGCCCCCGTGCAGGGGCGCAGGCCCACGGCAAAAGAAAGTGTAGCAGCGCGTTTCCAAGACCAATCGCCATCCACTTCCTTTGCGTTTGGCGCATGGGCGTGGCCACATTCTGGCCCGTGAACATGATCGTGAGAATGGCTCGTGGGCAAGGGATTCACAATTTCAAAATGATGGTCAAGTGTTGCTGTCTTATGCTTCAATGGGAAAGCTTTGATACCACCCCACAGCACATAGGCCCCCACGGCCGCTATCATTGCAAAACTGGCAACTTCCAGCCAACCGACCATGTCTTTGGCCGCTGCAGCAGCACCTGAAACCAAAAGCAATACTGCGCTCACCAACACCACAGCAACAACGGCCTGAAGCATGGCGCTCATGAAGGCCACCAGAATGCCACGCCTAAGCTGAGTTTCCGTGGCCAATAGCCAACCCGAAACGACTGCCTTGCCATGGCCTGGCCCTGCGGCATGGAACACCCCATAACCAAGGCTGAGCAACATCAAGGTCAATGCTGCCGATAAACCTTCACTGTCCATCGCGCGCATGGACTTAGACATGGCACCATAAAAATTCTGCTGTTCATCGCGCACCCAAAGAACGGGATCATCCAGAAACGGTGGCGGAGTAACTGTGCCATCGGCGTTGCGTGGTTGCACCATCAGGCGGCGTTTATCAAAGGTTTTGGTTTGGGCTGTCGGCGTGGTTGTTTGAGCGTAGATTGGCGCAGCTTCAATGGCGCAGAAAAAGATCACACTCAATAAAACAGCCAGCCATTTCATGGTGCGCATTTAACCTCAACAGGCTGGGCAAACAAGCCTCCATAATCCTCATCTTGGCCGGGCTTCCAAGCCTTGTCTTTGGAGGCCAGCATCATGCGGGTATCTTCCAGTTGACTATCTTTTGGAATGGGTAAGAGAGAGGCCGAGCATTCTTTCGATAAAGGTTTTGAAATCAGGATGGGCTTGTTATCAACATAGCCAAAATCAATAAAAAATTCCGGATCATAAATTTTCAGCGTCACCGGACCTTGACGCGGGTCTAGTGGCTTTTCCAGCAGCACAGAAAACAGCAAAGTTAAACGCTTATCTTTCGGATCGTAAGTTTGAAGCCCGTCAAAGGCCTTACCAATTGGCTGTTTTTCGTCATTAGAACGGAAGTAGACAAAATAGCCATAGTCTTTCAGTGCGCCGAGATTTTCTTCAGTCAATGCTTGCAAATCTGCGGCAGAATAATTTCCATCGGCGGTTTTCTGCAAACCATCTAAGGCCTCAAGCGTATATCCTTTGTCCATTTTCCATTCTACGCGTACACCAGTGATCATGCCATCGTCAGAAACAATGAGCTGCGAACGCATATCAATCCATTGGTGCGGATGCGCCAAAGCCGCAGCCGACCAGAGGATTAGCCCACTAACAAACCCCAGAAAAGTTTTGATTTTCCCGCGCATGCTCATTTCGCTTTGACCATAGGGGCCTCTGCGCCGCAAGCAGTCGCGGGAAATGATGGCTATTTTCCGGCCAGGGCCTTCAAAAGTGTATCTGTATTATATTTAAACATTGCCAAATAAGTAGCACCCGGTTCGTTAGGATTTGACAAAGCGTCGGCATAAAGCGGTGGACCAGCGCGCACACCAGTTTCAGCTGCTATTGCCTCAATCACGCGGTTATCAGACATGTTTTCAAAAAATAGTGCCGTGATGTTATCGTGCTTGATTTGGCGCACCAGCTTGGCAATTGCGGCAGCCGAAGGTTCTGCCTCGGTGGCAAAGCCTTCAGGTGCCAAAAAATGCAAACCATAGGCTTTTGCAAAATAGCCAAAGGCATCATGGGTTGTGATAACCTGTCTGTTGGCCGCAGGCAGGGCGGCAAAACGAGACTTTATGTCGGCATCTAATTCCGCCAGCTTGGCAGAATAGGCTGTGGCATTGGCTTGAAAAACCTTGCAGTTGCCCGCATCAACTTTGCAAAGCGCTTGAGCGATATTGGTCACATAAATTTGGCCATTGGATAGGTCTTGCCACGCGTGAGGGTCAACCACCTGCTTGCCATCTTCATCAAATTGATGAGTTTTAATCCCTTTGGTTACAACAACCAATGGGCCTTTGAAGCCACTGGAAGTGGTCAATTTTTCAATCCAAGGATCTAAGCCCAAGCCATTTATAAAAACAATTTGCGCTTCGTTCAATGTTTTGGAATCCTGTGGCCTTGCCTCATAAGAATGGGCATCGCCATTGGGGCCAACGATGGATTGAACCTCAACCAAATTGCCACCCACTTCATGCACCATATCGGCGATGATGGTTATGCTTGCCACTGCTTTCAGAGGTGCGGCGCTGGCCATACTGCTAATACCGAGCGCCAACACGAATGCCAAAGTTCTGATCATTTACGCTGCTTTGTGTTGCGCACGGTTTGGCTTTTGGCCGAACACGCCGCGCGGTGAAAATATCAGTGAGGCGAGATAAAACATTCCAGCAACCAATACGATGGCAGCACCAGAAGAGAGGTTGAGGTGATAAGACACCAACAGGCCTATCCAACAAGAAACAATACCAATGGCCATGGCGATTAGGCACAAGGCTTCAAGGCGCTTGGCCCAAAAGCGCGCTGCAGCGGCTGGCAACATCATCAGACCAACGCAAAGCAATGTGCCCATGGCTTGAAATCCACCCACAAGATTAAGCACCACAAGGATCAGAAACACTGAATGTGCCAATGGCCCTGCTCTGCTCACTGTACGCAGAAAAGTTGGGTCTAAGCATTCAAGCACCAAGGCCCGCCAAAACAGAGCAAGGGCGACCAGTGTGATGGAAGCCACGGCGCCAATCATCAACAGGCTTTGACGATCCAATGCCAAAACAGTACCGAACAAAATATGGGTGAGATCAATACTGTTGCCGCGCAGCGAAATTAACGCAACGCCAAGCGCCAGAGACACCAGATAAAACGCAGCCAAACTGGCATCTTCCTTTTGCACGGTGTTGCGCGCCACTAGACCGGATAGCAAAGCTACAATCAGTCCCGCAACCAACCCCCCTAATGCCATAGGCACAAGGCTGAGACCGCTTACAAAAAAGCCCAAAGCCACGCCCGGCAAAATCGCGTGAGACAAAGCGTCCCCTGCAAGGCTCATGCGGCGCAGCATCAGGAACACGCCCACAGGGCAAGCGCCCACTGCTAATGCCGCTGATCCAACCAGCGCATGACGCATGAAGGCAAAATCAATGAACGGGCCAAATAGAAAGTCAATGATGGTGGTCATGCTCATCTCTTTCACAATCTTCTGCGGCCTCATCCCAAGCCTCATGAATTTGGCGCGCACGTAGGAGATTTGACTTGGTTAGAACTTGTGCCGTCGCACCCCATCCCAAAGGTTCACGCGCCAGTAATAAAGTATCTGGAAAATGACGGCGAACGAGTTCCTCATCATGCAAAACCGCAACAATAGTACGGCGCTCACTTTGCCAATGGGCGATGATCTTCAACAAATCATCTGTGGTTTTTGAGTCAACCGCCGAAAAAGGTTCATCCAACAAAATGGTTTTAGCATCTTGCAAAATCACCCGCGCAAAGAGAGTGCGTTGAAATTGACCGCCCGAAAGCGTGTCTAGCCCCCGCGCAGCAAAGCCATCGAGGCCCACGTCATTCAATGCTTGGGCAATGGCGCTTTCATCTTGCTTGGTTTGTGCTGTAAAAAGCCCGCGGCGTTGAAATAATCCGGTGGCCACTAAGTCTTTCACTGATACTGGAAAAGTGCGATCGACTTCTGAAGCTTGCGGCAAATAAGCAATTTCTTTCGCATCATCCTTCTTGCGTGAAATTGTTCCAGCTATCGGCTTAAGCAAGCCAGCCAAAGCCTTCAATAAAGTAGATTTTCCAGCGCCATTTGGCCCTAATACAGCAGTGAGAGAGCCCGTCGCAAATTCACCATTCAAATGGTGCACCGCTGGATGGCCATCATAACCGAGTGTAAGATTTTCAAGCCGGAATGAAGCCATGATTCAACGCAAAGCCAAATAGATTGAAAGCCACAAAACACTAAGTGCAGCAGCAGCCCAAACCAGTCTGGCACCTAAAGCAAGAGCCGTGAATGAAATCAATTTCAACTTCATTTGCTGGCTCGTTTCTGGCAATCTTGGCAGGTGCCGCTGATCTCATAATTGGCGGGCTCAACTGCGAAGCCTTTGGGCGCGGCGCGCGGAAGTGTGGCGACCTTAGCATCAAATTCTTTCACTGTTCCACAATCGGTGCAGACGATAAACCCAGCCGCACTTCCAGAATGTATGCAGGAGCAACGCACGAAAGCATTGAGAGCGGCCACGCGGTGAACTTCTCCATCCTTCATCAAACGTTCTAAGGCACGGTAAACTTGAGTGGGGGCTTTAATTGCGCCCGCCCCTTTGTGACGCAATTCACCCAGAATATCGTAAGCAGACATGGGGCCTTTATGGATTGAGAGAACTTTTAGAATTTCTCCATCACCGGAATGCGCACGAACAATTTGCATGACATAAATTTCTAATGTTGTTATGTTATAACATCCAGTAGCCTGTTATAAAATAACAAGTCAAGCTTGAAATTCAGCCTTCAAGTTCTTCGCGCAGCATTTCCAATTCCAGCCATTGATCTTCTGAAGCAGAAAGTTCATCTGCCGCACCTTTGTGCCGCAGCGAAATTTTTTCAAACTTGCTAGCATCACGCACAAATAGTGATGGATCAGCCAAATCAACTTCCAATTTAACGAGTTCCAATTTTAGCTTTTCAATTTTTGACGGGAGATTATCCAGTGCATATTTTTCGTGGAAAGAAAGTTTACGCTTCATCTTCGGTATGGATGGAGTTTTGAGCGTGTCAGATTTGGCTTTCACTTCAGGTTTGAGTTTGCGAGCAGTAACACCATCGCCGCGTTGGGCTAGCATGTCAGTATAGCCGCCCGCGTATTCAATCCACTTGCCATCGCCCTCAAACATCAGAACCGAGGTGGCGAGTTTGTCAAGAAAATCGCGGTCATGACTGACTAACAAAACTGTGCCCTCATAATCGGCAAGTAATTCTTGCAATAAGTCCAAGGTTTCCAAATCAAGATCATTGGTTGGTTCGTCCAATACCAAAACATTTGATGGCTTGGCCAACTCACGCGCTAAAATTAGTCGCGCGCGTTCGCCACCAGAGAGCACTGAGACGGGGGTTCTAGCTTGTTCAGGGGAGAATAAAAAATCACGCATGTAAGTGACAACGTGTTTTGTTTCACCATTGATGGTGACAGATTGGCCGCGGCCTGCAGTTATCACATCTTGTACCGAATCATCGGGCGATAGACTGTCACGTGATTGATCCAAAGTTACAACTTGCAAATTGGTGCCGCGTTTCACCCGCCCGCTATCTGCGTCCAACACACCGGTGATAAGATTGATCAAGGTTGTTTTGCCTGCCCCATTGGGGCCCACAATAGCTAACCTATCGCCGCGAAGAAGTAGCAAATCGAGATTCGTCACAATCGCGCGTTGATCAAAAGATTTTGAAAGTTTTTCTGCTTCAAAAACCAATTTGCCAGAAACATCGCCAGATGAGGCGGCGAGTTTCACCATGCCTTGTTGACCGACATATTCCCTACGTTCGTTACGAAGACTACCTAATAATTCAACACGCCGCACATTGCGCTTGCGCCGCGCCGTCACACCATAACGCATCCAATGTTCTTCAGTGGCAATGCGTTGTGCTAATTTTTGCTGATCGATTTCCTCTTCGGCTAACAATTTATCACGCCATTCTTCAAAATGCGCAAAGCCTCGATTCAATTTTCGCGTGGTGCCGCGGTCAAGCCAGATGGTCGCATTGGATAGTGCTTCAAGAAATTTACGGTCATGGCTGATGAGAATGAGTGCGCTGCGCAAAGATTTGAGTTCGTTTTCCAACCACTCGATCGCAGGTAGATCGAGATGATTGGTGGGTTCATCCAATAATAGAATATCAGGTGCTGGTGCCAGTGTTCGCGCCAATGCGGCACGACGCGATTCACCGCCAGAAAGTTGGGCCGGGCTCTCAAGTCCGCTAAGGCCAAGCTCATTCATATAGTGGCGGGCGCGGTAAGGATCATCAGTTGGGCCAAGCCCAGCTTCGACATAATCCTGCACCGTGTTGAACCCTGCGAAATCGGGTTCTTGCGGCAGATAACGCACCGTCGTGCCGGGCTGAAGAAACCGTGAACCACCATC
>DATCEN010000230.1:0-3366 GCA_036510015.1 Aestuariivirga sp. | reverse complement strand
ATCTGGAAAATTTTGTGCTGGGCTTTGTTTTGTCGGAAGGATTAGTGGCGCATCACACACACGTGAAAAATGTTTTAGTGCTGGATCAGCCAGAAGGCGTTTCGGTTGATGTGGCAGTTGACGAAGACAAATTGCTCCGTGAGCGGATGGTTTCACGCTCGCTCGAGGGCCGCGTTGGTTGTGGCCTATGCGGCATTACAGAATTGGAAGATGCCATCCGAATGCCCGCTTCAAAAGTAAAACCTGTGCAATTCAACACAGGCGCTATTGCCAAGGCTTTTGCCACCCTACCCGCTCGCCAGCCAATGTTTGCCATTAATCGCAGCGTTCATGCCGCAGCATTTTGCAGCGCAAATGGAAACATCGTTACCGCACAAGAAGATGTGGGCCGTCACAATGCGCTGGATAAATTGATCGGTGCAATGGCGCGGCAAATGCTTAGGCCGGAAGATGGTTTTGTGGTGATGTCATCGCGCTGTTCATTTGAACTGGTGCAAAAATGCGCCCGCGTTGGTATTGGTGCGCTGGCCACAATATCGGCGCCCACCACCCTGGCGTTGAAACTCGCTAAACAGTCAGGCGTTCAGCTTGCGGCTTTGGCAAAAGACGGAGTGATGATTTTC
Organism: Aestuariivirga sp.; assembly: GCA_036510015.1. Taxonomy (GTDB): domain Bacteria; phylum Pseudomonadota; class Alphaproteobacteria; order Rhizobiales; family Aestuariivirgaceae; genus Aestuariivirga. The sequence continues at coordinate 2,743 of DATCEN010000230.1, read as the reverse complement.
GATGCAAAATGACGATATAATCCGCATGGCTAATCAGATCGGCGCATATTTTAAAGCCTATGGACCGGAACAAGCGAAGAAGGATATCGCCACGCATATCAATAGCTATTGGGAACCGCCTATGCGAAAGGCGCTATTGGCTTATGTTGATGGTGGCGGCAAAGGCATTGATGATGTGGTGCTATCGGCCATGCCGCTTGTAAAAAAACCTACTTAGATTTTTTGCGTTTAAGCTCTTTGCGTTTTGCCTTGGGCAATTTCCACAAATGGTCAACCAACTCATCCACCATGATGCCCTTTTCGGAATAGGCAATTCCCACCACGCTGATCCCCGCCTGCTTCGCAGTATCAGGTGAACCTGACACCAACGGGTGCCACCAGGAAAGGCCAAGCCCTTCATCCAGGCGGCGGTAAGCGCAAGACTCCGGCAGCCAACCCAACTCGCCCACATTTTTTGGGGTCAATGCAATGCAATCTGGCACGCGCGCATGTCGGTTGTTATAATCCGTACACTGACAGGTTTTCAGATCGAGCAATTTGCAAGCAGCCTTGGTGTAAAGAAAACGGCCAGTGTCTTCGTCTTCGAGTTTGTTGAGGCAACAGCGGCCACAGCCATCACACAGACTTTCCCATTCGGTCTTTGACATTTCAGCAAGAGATTTGGTTTTCCAGAACGCTTCAGGCATGGCCTCTTATTGCACAACTTCCCCATGAAGTGCAAAATCTAGCCCTTCAATTTCGTGCTCACGCTGCACCCGCAGGCCAATGGTGGCGTCAATCACCTTCAGAATTATAAAGCTGGCCACGCCGCACCACAGCGCCACGATGACTATGCCTTCAATTTGAACCAACAGTTGACGTGCATTGCCTTCGAGCAGGCCGGATTTACCGCTCCATAAACTGGCTGCAAAGAATCCATTGCCGATCAGGCCAACGGTGCCGCCGATGCCGTGAACGCCGAACACATCAAGCGCATCATCATAGCCAAAGCGTTTCTTGACCACGGTGGCGAAATAAATGCACAAGGCACCCGCAAAGATGCCAACCACAATTGCGCCCATGGGCGAAACAAAGCCGCAAGATGGAGTAATGGCCACAAGGCCAGCCACAGCTCCAGAAATAATGCCCAGCGTGGTTGGCTTGCCATGCTTGCGCCATTCAATGAACATCCAAACCAGAGCGCCTGATGCGCCTGCAAGCTGTGTATTCACCAAGGCTAGAGCGGCTTGCCCATTGGCCGCCAAAGCAGAACCGCCGTTGAAGCCCAGCCAACCCACCCAGAGCAGGCCAGCACCAATCATCGATAAAGTCAAATTATGTGGCATCATCGGTTCATGCGGAAAACCAATGCGTTTGCCCACCATCAAACAGGCGACAAGCCCCGCCACGCCTGAATTGATTTCCACTACAGAGCCGCCAGCAAAATCAAGAAAGCCCATTTTGGCCAGAAAACCACCGCCCCAGACCCAATGGGCCACAGGCGCGTAAACCACAATTGTCCAAATCGCCATGAACCACAACAAAGCTGAAAATTTCATGCGGTCTGCGAAAGCGCCACAAATCACCGCTGGTGTGATGATGGCAAAGCCCATCTCAAAGGCCATATAAACAGTTTCGGGAATTGAAGTTCCTGGGGCCAGGCCATCCTTGGTCATGGAATTCAAAAACACATTGCTAAGTCCTCCGATGTAAGGAGTTCCAACATCGAAAGCTAAAGTATGCCCTAAGGCTACCCAAAGAATGGTGATGAGGGCACAGGCCGCGAAACTCTGCATCAAGGTGGCCAGAACATTTTTCTTGCGCACCATGCCGCCATAAAACAGGGCTAGGCCAGGCACCGTCATCATAATTACCAAACAGGTGGCGGCCAAAACCCAAGCGGTGTCACCCGTGTTAAGTGTTGCGGCCTCGGCATGGGCCGGACTGGTCAATTCAAAAATGGCCGCAAAAACCATTGGCAACCGCAGCTTGAACATTTAAATCTCCCACAAGTGTTTATTTTTTGGCTCTATTGCCTTGAATATGAGCAGATTGGAAGTGGGGAGTGCCTTGTTTTCAGACATAAATAAAATTGGTGTGATACTTCAATGTTTGTGCCTATTTTTGATGCAATCGTTCAGTATCCTTTGCGGGCGGCCTTAAACTTGCTTCAAAGCCACACTAAGGCTAACCCATCTCGAAACGGAATTCCTTGTGGCCAAACTTCCCACCAATAACTGGTTTTACCGCCTGATATGGACGGCTGATTCTGTTGTCAGTTCAGCCGTTTATGAAACTTGGGCGGCGTTTCGCGGTTGGGTTTCGGGCTATTCGTCTTGGCTGTATCGCTGGTTCCACATCGCCGGGCTTAAGCGCTTGCTGTTTGATGCCATGAGCGAAGGCATAACCTTGTTGGTGGGTGTGATCTTTGTGCTTCTGGCTTATGCGCTGCCAGATTTTGACAGTTCGGGCGATGTTTGGAACCGTGGTCGCCAATATGCCATCACCTTCACCGATGCCGATGGCAAAGTTCTTGGCAAGCGCGGCATCAGCCAGAATGATTCAATCCCCATCAATGAATTCCCGCCGATTTTAATCAAGGCCGTTTTGGCCACGGAAGATGCGCGGTTTTATGACCATATGGGCGTAGACGTTGTTGGAACCTTGCGCGCCATTGTTCATAACTCTCGCGGCGGTTCCAGACAGGGCGGCTCATCCATCACGCAGCAAGTGGTGAAGAACCTTTTGCTCACACCTGAAAAAA
>DATCEN010000229.1:0-2162 GCA_036510015.1 Aestuariivirga sp. | reverse complement strand
AACATTTTGAAAAGTTGCGCCAGCATGGCCACTTCAGCTCTGGTGAATGGAACGTAGTTCCAATTTTCAGACCACGCATCATTGAAAATATCCATCACGATATCAATCTCACTGGCCATCTTCTTTTTGTTAAGTGGGCGTAGCGTGAGATCACCCGAAGCCATCATGCGGTCAACCATCTTGCGCATGGTGGGCGGCAAGCCTTTCACATTGTCGAACTCATAAGCCAACACATCTTTGGCCTTGGTGAAACCCTGTTCTTCGACGCGTTTCTGATAATAGCGTGTGGCGTGGCCCATCATCATATTGGGAATGGTGTCAAAGCCATCAATCAGCAGGCCAATTTCATCGTTGATGGAAAATGAGAAAGGCCCAAGAACGCGCTTCATACCCTTGGCGCGCAACCAGTCGTCAGCGGCTTTGAATAGAGCGGCAAAAACTTCGGGATCGTCAACGGCTTCAAGAAAACCGAATTGCCCAGTTGCATCCTTATAGCGCTCTTGGTGCAATTGGCAGACTTGCGCGGAAATGCGGCCAACCGGCTTGCCATCTTTCTCAGCGATGAAAAGCTGGGCCGCGGCGTGTTGGAAATAAGGGTTTTTCTTTTCGCTCAGGTGCTCAAAGCGCTCCAAGAACAGCGGGGCCACCCAGTTTGGGTCATTGGCATAAATCGGGAAAGGCACTTTCAAAAAAGTGATCTGGTCTTTTTTGTTTAACACGGGGCGAATGGTGATGGAGGACATTGTGGCGGGCCCTTTTGCAATTTTCTGCGACTAGATTTAATGAGGTGATTAAATGAAGGAGAGGCCCCTGATTGGCAAGGGCAAAAGGGGCACATTAGCAGTGATTAAGTTTCCGATGTTTATGTTCAAACTCTATTCGCGCATCACGCGGGGCAAAACCCTTGGTGCGCGGGTAGCAGTGTTTGATGAACAGGGCCGGGTTTTGCTGGTCAAGGCCAGCTATGTCAGCGGTTGGAACTTGCCTGGTGGCGGTGTTGATCCAGGCGAGACTTTGCGTGGGGCGGCAATACGTGAATTGCGCGAAGAGGCCAGTGTAGAGCCGTTGGACAGGTTGCAGCTTCATGGCATTTTCTCCAATGAAAAGTCGTTTCGCGGCGATCATGTGGCGGTTTATGTGTGTCGCAAATTCCGGCAGGCCCAATTCACTGCAAATATAGAGATTACCGACGCGCAGTTTTTCCCGACTGATGGTTTACCGCCCGACCTTAACCAAGGTGCGAGAGCACGGATCGGGGAAATCATATCTAGCGGTGGCGAGCTTCCTGATGATTGGAACACTTGACGTTATGCCGCTTTGGCCTGTAAGTGCCCGCCCATGAGATTCATTACCACCCGACGAGCCAACTGTATCGCTTAAGCGCCCTTGCATCAGCCGGGGCAAGTTTAACCGCTAACACATGGCCCCTTGATGATGTCTCACTCCTCTCCCCTTGTTACTGAACAACAACCGCAAGATCAGGCAGAAATTGAAACGCTGCTGGATTTGGCCTTTGGCATTGGCAGACGCGCCAAAACCTCTTACCGCTTGCGTGAAGGCAATGTGGCAGCTAAGGGGCTTTCGCTGATTGTGCGCGAAGCGGGTTTTGGCATTGTGGGTTCCATCAGCTTTTGGCCGATACTTATAGGTGAGGCGCAAATACCCGCTTTATTGCTGGGGCCGCTGGCCATTCATCCACAGAGGCAGAAGCAGGGCATTGGCAGGGCGTTGCTGCACGAAAGCTTGGCTAAGGCCAAAGCGCTGGGCCATAGATTGATCATTCTGATTGGTGATGCGCCATATTATTTGAATGCCGGTTTTCAATATGCACCCATTAACCAAATTGAAATGCCGGGGCCGGTTGATCCTAAGCGCTTGCTGTATTTGGAGTTAGATGCGGGTAGCTTGGCACAAGCGCAGGGGCTAGCTTTGCCGCCTTTCAGATGGAACGAAATTAACGCCCTTCGCGCCGCCACATCAGGCTGACTAAAACCAATAGAGCCGCAAGGCTAAGCAGCGTGGCGAAAAGGTCAAGCTCCCTAACCGCCAAGGTTTTGGTTTGGCCATTGGCGCGCAGCGCCATATAGCCAGCACCGGCATAGCTTTGTGACGGCCCTTGCGTGGTCAACCGAGGCATGCCGTCCTCTAGCCAGAATGTCCCG